>JBILFE010000238.1:0-5909 GCA_044351705.1 Luteolibacter sp.
ATGGGCACCGAAGGCACGGTCAAGATTTCCGAGAACACGTCATCGACGGAGATTTTCAAGGAGAACAGCCCGGCGCCCAAGGATCCGAACGCCCCGCCCCCCGAAAAGGAAAACCCCTTGTCATGGGATCATCTGGTGCAACGCGGCTTCCTCAGTCGCAAGGCCGCGGCCCCCATGGCCGCACCCGCTAGTGGCGTCATCGATTCGCGGGTTTCCGCCCCGCCGGAGGGCTTCGCGCTGCCCGGCGAACTCAACAAACCGCCGCATCAACCGCATTTGGAAAACTTCTTTGCATCGGTGCGCGGCCAGGCCAAACTCACTTGCGACGCCCGCCACGCCTTCCTGAGCGAAGCGCCGATTTACTGGGTGAATCCATCCGCCCTCAGCCATCAACCCATCGTCTTCACCCCCGAACAACTAAGCGTATGAAAAACAAACTAATCGTATCCATCCTCGCCGCCTCCTCCGCACTTCTCATCACCGGTTGCGGTGATAAGAAAGGTGCCACCGGTGGCACCTCCGGCGGCACCGTCGGTGGCGTGCCCCTTGCCCTGGACTTCCCACCGGAACTCATTGAAGGCACCCCCAAGGCCATGACCGTCCCCAACCTCGTTCAAGTCCCTGACAAGGCACCCTCCTTCCTGGTTCCCAAGGAGGCGGCATTGCTTTCCAAAGGCAAGAAAGTCACCAGCAGCGATGACAACCCGATCATCGGCAGCCTCGACCTCGTCACCGATGGCGACAAGCAGGCCGGCGAAGGCTACTTCGTCGAACTCCTCGAAGGCCCGCAATGGGTCCAGATCGACCTGGAGAAAAGTGCCGCCGTCAACGCCATCTGCGTTTGGCATTATCACTCCCAGAAGCGCGCCTACAAGGGGGTGATCGTCCAGGTTTCGGATGATCCGAAATTCGAAGCCGGTGTCACCACCGTTTATAACAACGACTATGAGAACGTTTGCAAACTCGGCAAGGGATCGGACAATCCCTACGTCGAAAGCCGCTTCGGTCTCATCGCCGATGGCAAGAACGCCAAAGGCCGCTACGTCCGCCTCTATAGCAATGGCAACACCTCCAACGAGATGAACCATTACATCGAGGTCGAAGTTTACGGCGTCGCACAGTAATTGCAGGCATTGTAGCGGCGGTCTGCGACCGCCGGAAGCCCATGCAAGGCCCGTGAGGGTGTTGTAGCGGCGTTCTGCGACCGCCGTCTGGCTCGTGCATCGCGCATCTCTTTGGCATCGGCGCTCACAGAGCGCCGCTACAAGGCCCATGCCTAGCGTTGGACCGAAAGCCCGTGCGATACCATCACAACGGCGCTCACAGAGCGCCGCTACAAGGCCCGTGTCGGCATCGCACAATAAATCTAACCCTCCCACATTATGGACCGGCGCGAATTCATCAATACGGCCGTTGCAGGCGCGGGATTGTCGCTGCTGCCCGGCGCGGTCTTGCCGGGCGGCCAGGCCCAGAGATGCGATAAACTCCATGTCGCCATCATCGGTCACGGCAGGCAGGGAAGCGTCCTGTTTGATGCGATGCGCAACATCCCGGGCCTGCACTTCCAGGCGGTGTGCGATATCTGGGATTACCAGCGCAAGGGTGGTATGGGCAGAGTCCGCACGTTGCAAAGGCACACGCCGAATGGCTATGCCGACATCGATGAAATGCTCGCTACAGAGAAAGGGCTGGATGCCGCCATCATCGCGACTCCGGATTTCTGGCACGCGCCGCACGCGCTGAAATGCTTGGAGGCAGGACTCCATGTGTATTGCGAGAAGGCCATGTCCAACACCCTCGACGGTGCCCGCGCCATCGTGCGTGCCATGGAGAAGTCCGGCAAGCTCTGTCAGATCGGTTACCAGCGCCGCAGCAACCCGCGCTATCGCTATACCCTCGAGCAGTTGCTCCACGGCCACCGCATCTTCGGCCAGATCGTCAATGTCAACGGCCAGTGGAATCACTCGATTGCCGCATCCCGGGAGATCGCATTCAAACCCAAGCTCGGCATCAAGCAGGACATCCTCAGCCAATATGGCTACAAGGACATGCAGCAGTTCATGAACTGGCGCTTCTATCGCGACCTGTGCGGTGGCCCCATCGCCAACCTCGGCAGCCACCAGATCGATGTCTTCAATTGGTTCCTCGGCGTGGCGCCCAGGTCGGTGTGTGCTTTCGGTGGCAATGACTATTTCAAACAGCGCGAACACTTTGACAACGTCCTGGCGGTGTTTGAATATGAAACTCCGCTGGGCACCGTCCGCGCCAGCCAGCAGATCGTGACGACCAGCCCGGGAATCGGCGGCTATTACGAGAGTTTCATGGGCACCGGGGGCACCATCCATCTATCCGAGCAACCGGCTTACACCAACATAGTCGGCTCCGGCAATATTGAAGCCTGGGACAACCTCGTGCGGCGTGGCTTTCTCAAGGAAAAGGTTTCGCCGCTCAGGTGCCGGCACGACCTCGAAAACTTCATCTCCCGTCCGTCGCGCCCACCGCTGGATTTCGAACTGCCCGGCGGCCTCAACAAGCCGCCCCATCAACCGCATCTGGAAAACTTCTTCGCCGCCATCCGCGGTGAGGCCACGCTCAATTGCGATGCCCGCTGCGCCTTTGCCAGCGAGGCCCCGATGCACTGGATCGATCCATCGGCCCGCAATCGCCAAGCCATCACCTTCACCGGCGAGCATCTGGCCGGATGAACCCCCGCGTTGGGACGCATTGTAGCGGCGCTCTATGAGCGTCGATGCCAATGAGATGCGCGATGCATCGGCCAGACGACGGTCGCAGACCGCCGCTACAACGCCCGCAAACAGGCAACATGTCGTGTGAAATGTTAGATCTCGACAATCCGTATTGGGGTTGCAAGCTAGAAATCACCCCTCCAAACCATGAACCGTCGCAATTTTCTCAACACCACCGCCTTTGCCGGTGCCGGACTCACCCTGCTGCCCAGCGGTGTGCTGGCTGGCAAGAACTCGCCCGGCAACAAACTCAACATCGCCCTCATCGGCGTGTGGGGCCGCGGCTGCGCCCATTACGACTCGATTGCCAACGAAAATGTGGTCGCCCTCTGCGACGTCAACGAGGCGCGTTTTGCCGATGCGCTCAAGCGCTTTCCGAAAGCCAAGACCTACGTGGACTGGCGCAAATGTTTGGAACAAAAGGACATCGATGCGGTGGTCATCTGCACCACCGACCACACCCATGCGTTCATAGCCAACTGGGCGTTGAACCGCGACATGCACGTCTATTGCGAGAAACCCCTCGCCATCACCGTGGAGGAAGCCAGGACCGTTAGAGCCAACTGGCTCACCAAAAAAGGCAAGCTCGCCACCCAGGTGGGCATGCAACGCCACGCCATTGAGAACTTCAACCGGGTGCAGGAGTTGATCCGCGACGGTGCCATCGGCGACTTGCAGGCGGCCATGGCCTGGGGCGATCGCCAGATCCGCCGCAAAGGCTATCTGCCGGCCGAAGGCCAGCCACCCGCCAACCTCAACTTTGATCTGTGGCTTGGCCCGTCGCCAGCACACCCCTACAACCCCGGCTACTTCTCCGGCGGCGAGGGCGCGAATTGCCTGCAATGGAACATGTTCTGGGACTTCGGCGTCGGCCAGATCGGCGACATGGGCAGCCACACCATGGACTTGTTATGGAACGCGATCGATGCCGGCCTGCCGACCTCGGCGGAAGCCAAAGGCGAGGCCTTCAACCCCGACGTCACGCCGGTGGAATGCGAGTCGCACTTCGAGCATCCCGCCAACGACTGGCGCGGGCCGGTGCGTGTGAGTTGGTATCAGGGCGGCGTCATGCCCAGATCCCCGCGGGCCGCCGTCAATCTCAAAGGCATCGACCACGGCGCCATGTTCAAAGGCTCGAAAGGGTTTCTTGTCACCGACTTCGATTCGCGCATGTTGCTGCCGGTCGGTGACCATGCCGACCTGACCTATTACAAGCCACGCAAGCCCGAGACGCTGCTGCCGCCCGTGGGCCATTTCCAAAAACAATGGTTCGATGCCTGCAAGGATCCCAGCCGCAAAACCGCCTGCGATTTCGAGTACAGCGGCAACATGATCGAACAAATGTTGTTAGGACTGGTCGCCTACCGCGTCGGCAAGAAAATCGAATACGACGGCAAGACCGGCAAGGTCACCAATTCGCCGGAAGCCAACGAGCTGCTGAGCCGCAAATACCGCGACGGCTGGAAGCTCAACGGCTAAGGCAGAGGCCCCATAAATCACATAAGTCCCATAAGTCCCATGGGCCCCGTAAGTCACATAAGTCCCACGGGTCCCATTGGGTGCTGAGCCGTGATCGAAAAAACGTGGTAGCCCCAGGCTCGCAGATCGAGGTAAAGGCCGCGCGTCTGAAGGTCATCACCGTCGCGTTCGTAGCTGGCACCGCCTAGCAAATCGGCCAGTTGCCAGCGCCGGCCGCCAAGGTCGGGCAACGCCAGACGCACGTAACACTGGCTCGGGTGACCGGCATAATTGACAGCCACAAGCAGGCGCCCGCCGTCCGGCCCCTGCCACGAGCAGGCGATGAACGCGTCGGAAGATCCGTTGCCGTCCCAGGCCGGCACACACTCTAGCAAACTCCATTGGCCGTCGCGCACCTGCGGCCGCCGGAGCACCGCCAGCAGGCGCTCGTAGGATTTTCTCAGTGTTTCATCGACGGGTTCACGCGGGCCGCGGCAGAGGTGGGGTGAGATGCGCTTGCGGAGTCCCTCCAACTGGCCTTGGTGGAAAAAGCGCAGGCCGGGTGACAAATACGTGATGACCGCTGCCGCCGCGTGTTGGTCCGGCGCGAAGGTGGCTGCAGCCCGCGGCTCGTCGTGGTTTTCAAGAAAGCGCGCCAGCCTGTCCTGATAGTCCAGCCCGGCGAGGAAGTGTTCGCGCACCGGGCGGGCGGCCCCGGCCTCAAGGCGGTCGTAGAGCCGCTTGTCGTAGGTGTAATCGAATCCCTGCTGCTGCATCGTCCATTCCCGGTCCCAATACACCTCCGCCAGAAACTGGAAGTGCGGCTCGTGGCGCCGGACCGCTGCGGTCGCTTGCGGCCAGAACAGCGGCGTGCTGAGGCCCCAGGTGCTTTCGAACACGTCGGGCAGGACGAGCATCGCCATGTCGCAGCGCACGCCATCGCACTGGCCGGCGATGCGCACCAGCTCGCCGATCATCGCTTGCTGCAATTCCGGGTTGCCGTAGTTGAGTTGCAGCGTGTCCGGCCAACCGGAGTAGTAGGGATCGCGCCCATGGGCCAACACCAAATCGCCGCCCCTGCGTTTCACCCGGGTGAAATTTCGCGGTGCCTCGGCGAGGTCCTGTTCGCTGCCGGGGATGAAATACGCCGGATGTTCCTCGACCCAGTGGTGGTCCAGGCCGGTGTGGTTCGGGACGAAATCAAGCATCAGGCGCAGGCCGCGCTGGCGCAGCCGCTCGCGCAGCCGGGCGAGGGCGGCGTCACCACCCAGGGCCGCCGATACCGTGTAGCGGGTGATCGCGAAACCGGACCCGGGGATGTCCTCCTCGCGCAGATCCGGCAGCGTCGCATTGAATTCCTGACGCCACCCAGGATCGCTCCGCGAAATTTTTTGACTGGCCAAGCCGGTCTGCCACACGCTCAGAAACCACAGCCAATCAAATCCCAGCTCCGCCAGCCGCTCGAGTTCCGCATCGGGGATGTCATCCAACGTCGCCGGCCGACCGAGTGTCTGCGCCAGGTCTGTTAGCCAGACCCGGGTGTTGATCTGATAGAGGGATGGATAGCGGGGCCTGGTTTTCATGACTTGTTTCGCACTTGGCTGCGGCGCGGCCGGTGATCAAAACGGGATGTCGATATCCTCGTCGTGAGAATGGGGTTTTACTTTGATTTTCTTACCGCCCACTTTGGCGATGCGCACGTAG
>JBILFE010000398.1:0-4346 GCA_044351705.1 Luteolibacter sp.
GCCACAGCTCAATGCACCCTTGCCCACACGGCGGATGGCGGCAGTGAGTCCCGGGCAGTCGCCCCCGGCGGTTAGAATTCCAATGTGTTTGCTTCGTGCCATATGTCTGCGCGCATTTGTTAGCTATAAGTTGGCAGATGTCAAGAAACTTGTCCGGGAATCGCTATCGCCGCTGGGCCTCAACCCACGGCAGTGATGTGACAAAACAGTCACAACTCTTCTATGGTCAAAATGAAAACGGCAACGCAGCTTGCGAGCGGACATCGCTCTGATGTCCTGCCCAAGCAATGGTATTCTAACTTAACTAGCCCCTTCATGATCCCCATTAAACGCATATTGCTCGCTGCTGCGGCAGCGCTATTATCACTGCCTCTGGCAGCACAGGTTTCCTTCACCGGCAATTATACCGAGAACTTTGATTCCCTCGGCACCGGGACGAACCTCGCCTCTCTAACCGGCTGGTCGCACATTGGAAATCTCGGCGGTTCAAACTCGTCGTGGACCACCAGCATCCCAGCCAGCGGCGCTCAATCCGCCGCGACCGCAGGGACGGCAAACAACACGCTCATCGTCAATTCCGCTGTCGGAACAACGGGATCGAACAACGCCCAAGCCTACAACTTCGCGCTCTCCACCTCCACGGCTGATCGCTGCATAGGAACCTCGCCTACTTCCGGTGCTGGCAACATTCTTCAACTCAGACTGACCAATAACACTGGAGCTGCTATGAACAGCATCGGCATCAGTTACGACATTCGCCGTTTTTCAGCACCTGGCACCAACGATCTCCCAGGCTACTGGCTCTTTTACAGTGTCAATGGCGGCACCACTTGGGCGAATGTTTCCGCGCTGAATCCAGCTGCGAGCGGTGCGACGGTGAATGTTCCCAATAGCACGGGTGTTACAAACGTGGCGTTGACCACCATCACCCTCGCCTCCGCCGTGGCGAATGGCTCGGAAATTCGCCTGCGCTGGATCGATGACAATGCCAATCAAACTTCACCGGACCAGATTTATGGTTTGGACAATGTGGTCATCAGCGCGGCTGGCGGGAATACGCCGCCCTCCGTCTCCATTAGCGCGCCGACGAATGGCAGCATCGCCACCGCCCCGGCAACGGTCAGCTTGAGTGCCACGGCCACGGACAATGGCAGCGTGACGCAGGTGGAATTCCTGCGGAATGGCACGGTAATCCACACCGATACCACATCGCCCTACGCTTTCTCTGACAGCGGCCTTGGTGCTGGGAATTACTCCTACACCGCCCGCGCGACAGACAATCTCGGATCGACGACGACCAGCACTGCCGTGGCGGTGAACGTGTTCACCAATCCAGCCAACACCGCGCTGCTGTTCGATGGTGTGAATGATTATGTGACGATGGGTGCCGCGCCCGCACTCAACGCGGGCGGCCCTCCATCCAACGGATTCACTCTCGAGTGCTGGTTCCGCAAGGAAGGCGCTGGAATCACTTCGTCGTCTGGCAGCGGTGGAGTCAGCGCGGTTCCTCTCTTCGGTAAGGGCCGGGGTGAAGCGGAGAATAGCAATGTGGACTGCAACTATTTCTTCGGGATCACCACTGGCGGTCTCCTTGCTGCGGATTTCGAAGCCTATCCTGCCAGCGGTATCACAGCAGGACAAAACTACCCGCTGACCGCAACCCATACACCCATCGTCAATAACACCTGGTATCATGCCGCTGTGACCTATGATGGCACCACCACTACCTGGAAGGTTTATCTGGATGGCACGCAAGTCGGCACGGCGACCGCCGCCGCGAATGCACTTCCACGCTATGACAGCATCCAACATTTCGGGATCGGTGCCGCATTCAATTCCTCGGGGGGCAGCGAAGGAGCTTTCGCCGGACGCATTGATGAGGTCCGGGTGTGGAATTATGCCCGTACCGCCACTGAAATCGCTACTGCGAAAAACCTCGAAATTGCTTCCGCGACGGGTCTTGTGGGTCGTTATGGTTTGAACGAAGGAACCGGCATCACCACGGCCAATTCGCCGAACTCCGGATTTCCAGCCGGCACCCTAACCAATGGCCCGCTTTGGGTCGATGGCGTCACTTTCACACAGAACACGCCACCCACCGTCGCCCTCACCGCGCCCGGCGTTGGCGCGAGCTTCGATGCACCTGCCTCCATCAGTCTCGCCGCCACCGCAGCGGACACGGATGGGATCGGCAAGGTCGAGTTTTTCAATGGTGCCACCAAACTCGGGGAAGATAGCTCGGCCCCTTATGAGCTTGTTTGGAACAACGTGATTTCTGGGAACTACGCTCTCACCGCCGTCGCCACGGATGCTCTTGGCGCAGCGGCCACCTCCACCGCCGTCACCGTCAGTGTGGCTAACACTAACAACATCGCGCCAGGCGTTGCTCTCACTGCTCCCACAAATGGATCGATCATCGTGATAAACAGCGTCACCCTTTCCGCCGATGCCACAGACACGGATGGAGTGGTCGCCAAAGTCGAGTTCTTCAATGGCTCCACCAAACTCGGTGAGGACACCACCAGCCCCTACAGCTTCAACTGGACCGGCGTCGCTACGGGCAATTACACCATCACCGTAGTTGCCACCGACAACGACACCGGCACAACGACTTCTACTCCGGTTAGTTTTTCCGTGGCAGTGCCGATCACCACCACGCTGCTCGCAAAAGGTGGCACATGGAAATATTTAGATAACGGCAGCGATCAAGGCACCGCCTGGAAAGAAACCACATTCAACGACAGCGCCTGGGCATCTGGAACTGCACCACTTGGAGGTGGAGACACCCACATTGTCACCAGCGTCAACCTCGGTCCGGCGTCTCCGAACCGCTACATCACCACCTATTTCCGCCGCAGCTTCAATGTCAGCGGCGCGGCTGCGGTCCAGGCGCTCAACATGAACATCCTCCGCGATGACGGCGTGGTTGTTTACATCAACGGCACCGAAGTCGCACGCCAGAACATGCCTGCGGGTGAATTCACGTATCTAACCAATGCGCCGCTCGTCATCAGCGGTTCCGACGAGACCACCTACTTCCCTTCCAGCGCCGCACCCATGCCCACGCTCGTCGATGGCGCGAACACCATCGCCGTCGAATTGCACCAGCGCGACGGCACCAGCAGCGACCTCGGCTTCGATATGGAGTTGATCTCGGTGGCCCTGCCCGGCACGCCGCCAACCGTCGCGATCACCGCTCCTACTGATAGCGCCAGCTTCACCGCCCCGGCCGCCATCGCGTTCACGGCGAATGCGGCGGATTCCGACGGCACGGTGAGCAAGGTGGAGTTCTTCAATGGGGCGACCAAGCTCGGGGAAGATCTCATGGCCCCGTACACCTTCGATTGGACGGTCGTCCCGCAAGGCAGTTACACGCTCACGGCAAAAGCCACGGACAACTTCGGCCTGACCACCACCAGCACCGCCGTCAACATCACCGTGGAACCGCCGAACACCATTGCTCCCACGGTCGCCATCACAGCTCCGGCTAACAATTCTAACTTCATCGCTCCGGTCACCGTCGCCATCACCGCAGACGCCGCCGACACAGACGGCACGGTTAGTAAGGTCGAGTTCTTCAACGGTGCAACCAAACTTGGAGAGGACACCAACTCACCCTACTCCTTCGATTGGGTGAACGTCCCGGCAGGCGACTACACACTCACTGCAAAAGCCACCGATAATCTCACGGCCACCACCACTTCTTCCCAGGTCGTCATCCATGTGATGCCAAACCAAGCGCCTGTCATCACGCCGACATTTCCCGCCGATCTCGCCGGCGTTCCGGCACCCGCCACCGACCTCCGGGTTTCTCTATCTGACGCTGAAAATCAGCCGCTCACGGCCACCTTCTACGGGCGGTCCAAGGTTGCCGCACCGGGACCGGACTTCACCCTCGTCACGCTGCCGGACACGCAGTTCTATTCCTCGAACACAAGCTACTTCAGCAACTTCACGGCGCAGACGCAGTGGATCGTCGCGCAGCGCAACGCGCTGAACATCGCGTTCGTGTCGCACATGGGTGACATGACCGATGGCGCCACTGCGGCAGAATACGTCCGGGCCAACACGGCGATGAGTGTCCTCGAAGATCCGGTCACCACGGGCCTGCCCTACGGTATTCCGTGGGGTGGCGCACCCGGCAACCACGACTCGAGCGGTTGGGACACCACGTTCGGGCCGTCGCGTTTTGCGGGACGCTCGTATTTCCAAGGCAATTACCCCTCGGGATCGGCCGTCAACAGTTATCAATTCTTCACCGCAGGCGGCCTGGATTTCCTCCACATCAACCTGGCCATGTATCCCACTACCGCCGCACTCACCTGGGCGGACGGCATTCTCAAGGC
>JBILFE010000239.1:0-5905 GCA_044351705.1 Luteolibacter sp.
ATCTGCCAAGCTTCTGTCCTGATGAACTCGGCGCCAAAACCCTGTTCTCAACCGCCAATCCGACCACCTCCACGGGCACCCAGATCGTCGACAATGGCGGCCCCAACGGCAATTCCAGCACCTGGGTGCGGGACGTCAACTTCGCGCGCTACGACGACCTCGTGCCTGATTCTAACAATATAATCGTTGTCAACATGGTCAGTGACAGCGGCACCAATGACAAGCGCGCCTACCTCTGCGGCTTCCAATTGGTTAGCGACGGGCCGCTGGCCCCCCTCAACCTGGCCGCCACCCCGGCCACTCGCCAGGTCGCGCTGACGTGGTCGGCCTGGCCGGGAGCGACCGGCTACCGCGTGCAGCGCTCTCTAACAAGCAGCGGCCCCTACACCACTCTCACCACTCTCACCACGGTGACCACCCCGGCGTACACCGATCAAGCGGTGGCCAACGGCACGACTTACTTCTATGTGGTGTCCGCCACCCAGCCCTTGGGAGAAAGCGCCAATTCCACCGAGATCAGCGCGACGCCCGCCGCCAGCCCGGCCAACGACATCCTGACTTTTGGGCCCGCCGCGGTCATTGCCGGCACTGACATTTTCTGGACAATTCCGTTAGGAACTGCGCTGACCAGCCTCGCGCCCACCTTCACACTCTCCCCCTTCGCCACCTGCGCGCCGGCATCGGGCAGCAGCCGCAATTTTTCCACCCACCAGACCTATACCGTCACCGCCGAGGATGGCAGCACCCGGGTCTATCATGTGACGCTGCGCATGGCAGAGGACGACACCCAGACCGACGCCATCAACAAAATCACCAGTTTCACTTTTCCGGGGCTCGGCAGTGCCGCGATTGCCGGCACTCAAATTTCGTTTCATGTTCCGACGGGCACAGCGGTGACGGCGCTGGCACCGACGTTCACCTTGTCCGCCGGTGCCACCTGTGTGCCGGCCTCCGGCAGCAGCAGGGATTTCACCCATCCCCAGGTGTATGTCGTCACCGCCGCCAATGGTGTCAGCCGCATGTTCACAGTGGCCGTGCAACCCACGGTCACGCTCGATCTAGCAGGCAGCCCGGTGGCCGAGGCCGGCGGCACCGCCACCGTGACGGCAACCCTGTCAGCAACGCACGCCAAGGACGTGACCCTGATACTGGCGTATTGGGGCACCGCCACTCCCGCCATTGACTTCACGCCCTCGGCCGCCAGCCTGGTGATTCCGGCGGGCAGGACCAGCGGGTCGCTCACGCTCACGGCGGTGCCTAACTCCGTATACGAAGGTGCCGCGAAAACCATCGTCATCCAAATCGAAGCAGCCTACAATGCCACCGCCAACCCATCGCAACTGGTGTCAGCCGTGATCGAGGAGGATGAACCGCCACCGCTCTTCCCACTGGTTGCCGGCGAACGCGGGTTGGTCACCTGCGTGGAAAACCCGTCGATCATCTATGACGCCTATCTGCCCACAAGCTATTCTCCCGGTACCGCGGCGCTGCCCATCATCTATACTTTCAACCCGAGTGGTGGCGGCATGGTCGACGATTTCCAACAAGTCGCCGCCAGCATGCAACTCATTGTCATAGGGCTGCGCAATTGCCGCAACCACCTCCCCTGGGACCAGATCTATCGGGAGTTCCACGCCGTGGCGCGCGATGTCCGGCAACGGCTCGTGTTCGATCCCTCGGCCCAAATCGCGGCGGGCTTTTCCGGTGGCGGGGTCGCGGCCTATGCCTTCAGCCGCTTCCAGGGCCAGCACATCGCGGGAGTGCTGGCCATGGGCTCATGGTTGGGCTGCACGAATAACATCTATCCGCCAGAGGAGTGGCTGCGCGGCGGTTTGTTAGTTGCGCGCACCACCGGCAACACCGATAGCGGCGCACTGGGTTTTGTGGTGAATGACGGCAACTATCTGGTCGCCTGCGGTGCGGTGGTCAAAGACTACTCATTTGTCGGCGGCCACCAATCCGCTCCGGACGACATGAAAACCGGCGCCCTCAACTGGATTCTCAACAACCGCGTGCTGGGCGGACCCAACGAGCGAGCCAACGCCCTGGCCCAGGCCACCGCTTGGCAAACGCGCATCGCCGCGGGCGAACGCCAGGCCGTCCTTGCTGAAGTCGCCGCAGTGCTGTTCGGCCAACGCCGGAACGGGTTTGTCTATCAGGCCCAGCGGATTCTCGATCAACTCATGGACGACGCGGCCTTCCGCGCGCTGGACACCACCGCACTGGCCCAAGGACTTGCCGCCAGGGATCATTTCTATTATGCCGCCCGCGGCGCCGGTTTGAACAACGACGGGCAGTATTACCGCGCGGCGATGAAGGCGCTGGCCGGCGTCACCGGCGCCGATGGTTACCGCAGGAGTGACATCTATGCTTTGCTGACCGCCTATGGCTATGCCGTTCCGGATCTCAACATCAGCCACGCTCACGGCGACCTCAATCTAACTATCAACAAGGACACCCTGGGATTGACCTACGCGCTCGAATCGAGCCCGAGCCTGTCCGCCGGCACGTGGCAGAACGTTTCATGCACCCCACTGGAGACCACCACCACCTGGGCAACCGGTCTCACCCCGTCACCCGCCGCTACCAGCGGGTTTTATCGAGTCCGCGTCACGCCCTCGGCCAACGCCGTGCCGTAGGCAGACCTAGCAACCCGGACTTCGTAGGCGCGTTGGTGAGAAGGTTCTTTCTTGGTAGGCGCGTTCGTGAGAACGCGGGGTTTAGAGGTGAAGCGGAACAAGAAACCACAGAAAAGAACTGATTACACTGAGAGCACTGATTGATTTAGAATTTATATTTCGTCACGGCCCGCTCACCTTGAGGCGCAGGAACACGCGCGGACCGCGATCCAACGGCACACTGAAAAGATGCTCATCGCCTTCACCGCCATCCGGCACCTCGATCCAACTTCCCGGCAGCAGGGACGGGCTCCACTCGGCACCATAGATGATGCCGGAAACCGCGGCGGGTTGGGTGAAGCGGATCGCGAGGTTGTCACCCTCTCTGCGGGCCTGCGGCAATTGCCCCAACCCGTCGGCATCGGAATGCAGGCCGAAGGCGTATCCGATGAGGTCGGGGCGACCATCGTGATTATCATCAGTTAGAGCCGATGCTTGCAACCCGCTCGTGTGCGCTGTGGCACTCCCAACCGGCAGCGCCACCACCGCTAGATTGTGCTGCGCCGCGGAGCCGCTGGCCACCATCATGCAACGCGCACCGTCACTTAGTCCGCTCAGATCAACCGCTCCCGGCACCGCTCCCGGCGTCACAGTGTGGTTGCCTAACTGACCGTTGGCATTGTCGCCCCAGGCGGCCATGGACCCGTCACTGAAGCGCGCCAGGCTGTGATTGCCACCCATCGCGATTTGCGCGATGGCCTGTCCGGCAGAGACTCCCGCCACATCGATGACCACCGGCACATTGCTTTGCGCGACGCCCGTTAGTCCCAACTGGCCATATTTGTTCCAACCCCAGGTGGCCAGCGAACCGTCGGCGCACAGCGCCAGGCTGTGGGCGCCGCTGGCGCGGACACTCACCACGGCTTTGCCAGCGAGCACGCCGGACGAGCCGATGTCGACAGGCTGCGTGCTGGACACCGTGCTGTTGTTGCCAAGTTGGCCGCGGTTGTTATAGCCCCAGGCTAACAAGGTCGAGTCGGTGCACAACGCCAGCGTGTGATACTGGCCGGCGGAGATGGCGGCGATTTGTTTGCCGGCGAGAGGACCGGACAGGTTCACTGCGACCGGCAACGGGCGGTTTGTCGTGGTGCCGTCGCCGAGTTCGCCCTCATCGTTGTAGCCCCAGGCCGCCAGCGTGCCATCCGCGCACAGCGCGAAACTGTGATAGGCCGCCGCCGCCACGCCCACCACCTGCTTGCCGGCCAGCGCGCCAATCGGATTCACCAACACCGGTACCCGGCTCGTTGCCTTGTCGCCGGTGCCCAGTTGGCCGTAGTTGTTATAGCCCCAGGCCACGACCGTGCCGTCAGAACACAATGCCAGGTTGTGGAACGGCCCTGCGGCAATGGCGATGACCGTCCTGCCCGCCAGCACGCCGCTGCGATCCACCGCCACCGGCACGCTGCTGACCGCGGCGCTGTCGTTGCCTAACTGCCCGTATACATTGTAGCCCCAGGCCGCCAACGTGCCATCCGAGCACAGCGCCAGACTGTGCAGATAGCCCTCCGCCACCGCGGTGATCGTCTTGCCCGCCAGCACGCCGGTGTCATCAATCGATGTCGGCAGCAGGCGGCGGGTGGTGGTGGCGTCGCCGAGTTGACCGTAACTGTTGGACCCCCACCCTGCCAGCCTGGTATCTGCCCATTGCAGCACCAGGTCATTGCCACTACCGCCGTAGTAGTTGGCCGTGAAATCATAGTTGATGCCGGCATAACCCAAAGTCACCCGCTGTCCATGTGTTAGATTCTTGAATGTCCCGTAGATGAATCCGAGGCCGGTGTTATTGACCAAGGTGAGAAGAGTCCCCGGTAATGGCGCAAATCCCAAATCGATGACCGGCACGGATCCGTCGGCACTGAAGCCGTCGGCAGTCACCGGCGCGCCACCTCCGGGTGGCAAGACCATGCTCGCGGGCAAGCGGGTCACAGTTATGGTATAAGTCATGGTGGCGATGCCATCTTCTGCCGTGACCAGCGTCGTGATGGTCGTGTTGCCCACCGGCAGGGCGATCACCCGGCTGGCCGTGCCACTGGCGACAGCCCCCCCATCGACTTGCACGGACGCTCCGAAATGATCGGTCACCGGCATCACCGTCACACCCTCGATGGCAAACGGCACGGTGGCGATATAGCTCGTGGTGAGTTTCTCAAACCCCGGCACCATCGTCCCGGCACCCAGGTCAAGCGCTGCAAGTTTCGCATTGTCGCTGAGCGTGGTGAACGTCATGTCCACACTTCTAACTATTCCGCCATGACTGGAAGTCACCACCCGGTAATGATAGAGGGTTCCCGGCTTCAAGCCGCCGATGGCGGCACTCACGCTGGTATCGCTGGCACCCGTAACGTCCAAGGGCGCGCCCGCAATGGTGTTACCATAGGAAGCTGTCAGGCCATATTCGAACGCCACGGTGGTGGCATTGCCATTGCTATTCACAGTGCCATTCAAGGTGGCACTGAGGCCGGTGATCAAAGTCGCCGCAAGCGGTGCGGCGGCTTGCAACGGCAAGGCCGTCAGTGCAAGGCTGTGTGAAGTGCCGCCCGCTGCTGCCATGAAGCGCGTGCCGCTCACCAAGCCGCTTGTGCCGACGAGCTGCGGCACCTTGCTGAGTGTCGTGCTGTTGTTGCCCAATTGGCCATAATTATTGTAGCCCCATGCTGCGAGGTTTCCGTCAGAGCACAGCGCGAGATTGTGCCAACTTCCGGCTGAGATGGCGGCAATGGTCTTGCCAAAGAGAGCACCTGTTCTGTCCGCCGGCACTGGAACAAGGCTTTGTGTCGTGCTGTTGTTGCCCAACTGGCCATAAGGATTATATCCCCATGCGGCAAGGGTTCCGTCCGAACACAAGGCGAGGCTGTGAGCACTACCGGCAAACACGGCAATGACTGTCTTGCCGTAAAGCACGCCCGTTCTGTCCACCAATCCCGGCAAGTATCCATACCACGCGCTGCTGTTGCAACCCAACTGTCCATTGTAATTGTAACCCCAGGCCGCCAAGGTTCCGTCCGAGCAAAGCGCGAGACTGTGAGCATCACCGGCAGCCACGGCAATGACCGTCTTGCCTGCGAGCGCGTCCGTTGGGTTCAGCGCCATCGGCACGCTGCAATTCGCCGTGTTGTTGTTACCTAACTGATATGATGAATTGGAACCCCATGCCGCCACGGTCCCGTCAGTGCACAATGCCAGAGAGTGGTAATTTCCAGTGGCGATTGCAATGGTGGTCTTGCCGG
>JBILFE010000240.1:0-5867 GCA_044351705.1 Luteolibacter sp.
AAGATCTATCTGTTTGCCAGCCAGATGGAGGAGAAGACCCGCGAGTTTGAGGGTAAGAAAGTCAAGGTACGGGAAGCCACTGGCGTCAAGTGCTGTGCGTACGATCCGTCAGGTGCCAAACAATCCGAAATCAAACTTACCGGTGTGTTTTCGGCCACCGATGCGCATTTCATCGGCGGCAAACTTGTCATTGCCGATTACTCACGGCAATGCCTCGTTTTCTTTGTGTTGGATGGAAATGAGGGGAAAATATCCCGCAAGATCAGCAAGGTGTTCCGTTTGTGCTGTGGCATTTTCGATTTTTGCCCGGGATCGGACGCCAACTCGATCATGGTTGCCAACCTCGGTGCATTCAAAGTCCAGACTATCCAAGAGGACAAGACCTTCAGTGAGTTCGGTGCAAGGGGGGAAAAGGAGGCGCAGTTTCGCGGTTGCTGCAATCCGGTCAATGTCGCCTGCCTTGCCGATGGCTCCATCGTCACCGTCGAGAAATCCCCCACTCGCGTGAAAATTTATGAGCAGGGGGGCAAAACTGAGAAATTGGTGACCGGTCTCGGCGAACTTGTCGAAGGGTGCAGCGAGATCCCGATCACGGTGGATAGCAAGGGTGCTCTCTATCTGGCGTCGGATCAAAAGAACTGCATTGTCAAGTGCGTGCCCGGCGTGGCCGTGCCTGCCGCCACCGCAGACCCCGTCGATCCGCCGGTAAAATGAAGGCCTGCTTGAGAACACTCGCGACGCTTGTGTTGCTTGGCGCGGTTGCTGCGGGAGTTGGGAGGGGCCTTGCCAACGAGGAAACCGCCTTGGTGCCGGCTCCGGCGCCCGCGCAGTGCGAAGTCTCCGCGCTCAAGCCGCTGGTGCTGAAAATCGCGGTCAATGACATCTATTGCCGCAAGACCGCCTGTACCTGCATTGGTGAAATCGCGACACGGAGTTTTGATGCGCTGGTGGCGGAGTTGCAGACCCGTCACAATATCACGCTGGAGATCACTTACTTCATGGAGGTCTTTGATTTGCATAAGGCCGTTTCCAGCAATCAATATGATGGTTTCTTGTGCAAACCGTGGACCGTGTTGCAGTATTCTAACAAATCAGGCGCGAACTTCAAACGGGTGGCGGATCTGCTTGATCCGGGTAACAAGCCGATGATGACCGGGGTGTTCCTAACATCCGCAGGATCGCAGGTCCGGGATTTGGCCGATATCCGGGGCAAGCGCATTGCGTTAGGTCAGGAGGATTCATATGAAAAACACCAGGCCCCGCTGCAAATGCTTGGGGCGAAAAACATCAAGCCGGCGGAGCAATTGCTATTCTCAAGTTGCAGCGAGAATCTGAGTGCCCTGTTGGACGGCAAGGTCGATGTGGCGGTGGTCTCCAGTTACGCGCTCACAGCCAGTTGTGCGGTGGACTTTGCCAAGCCGGAGGATTTCAGGACGCTTGCGGAAACGGAGCAAATGCCGCTGACATCGCTGCTGGTTGATATGAACAAGGTGCCGGCGGCTGAGGCCGTTCGGCTGCAGGCGGCATTGGTGGCGGTGTCCGGGGAGAAGGTCCCGAAGGGGTTGTTGGGCAAGGGTTTCGTCCTGCCGAAATCATGGAAACCGAAATTGCCATCTGAAAAATGACACATCAGGACAGGCGTGGGTTTATTCAGTTAGGCTGGCGTTTTGTCGGGGGTTCCGTGTTGGGTGGGACGGCGTTGAGGGTTTTCACTGGCGGCAATCCGGATGCGGTTTTCTCCCAGCCAAAAGGACCTTACGTCTGGCGCATCAACCCGGAAAAATGCACGTTTTGCACGCTTTGTGAAGCGGCATGCGTTAGAAAACCTTCCGCAGTCAAGGCGGTCAACGATCAAAAAAAGTGTTCATATTGCGTGGCATGTTATGGCCACATAGCGGATCTGAATGTTGCATCGGAGCTGATCCAGAGCAAAGGTCTGCGCGTTTGTCCTTATGACGCGGTGAAGCGGGAGGAGTATTCCGGCGGCAAGGACGGTTACTACATTTATACGATTGATGACGCCAAATGCACCGCTTGCGGCAAATGCGCAAAGCGCTGCAACAAGCTCGGAACCAAGTCGATGTTTCTCATTATCCGTCCGGACTTGTGTCTTGGATGCAACCGTTGTGCGATTGCCGCCGTGTGTCCGGAAGATGCCATTGAATGGGCGCATTCCTATGCTGAGGATGATTTTCGTGGCATCTATGAATTGGAGAACATGGCTGCCGACGGAGGTATCGATGAGAGCGAGGAACCAGCGGCGGAGTCATGAAAACCCTTGGCTTGCTGATTCTGTGTCTGGGTTTGGCGGTTGTTCAATTTGTTCCTGCTGAGGAGGTTCCACCCGGTCCGTCGTGCTACAGAATTCCGAGTAACGAGGACATCAGTTCCAACGAAGTGATGTCCTCTTATCGGAAGCAATACTGTCCGAAGCAATATGTTCCCGAGTCCAGTGTCTGGATAGGGGTGGACATCGGGATGCTGGCGGCCATTTTGTTGGCTGGTTGTGTGATGGTGTGGCGGAACGTGCATTTCAGCCGCTTGTGGATTCCGGGGGGCATCTCGCTGTTTTATTTCGGCTTCATTCGTGGTGGGTGTATTTGTCCGGTGGGTGCTGTGGCGAACATGACGATCGGCCTGAGGCATCCCGAGATGATAGGGGTGAGCACGGCTATCATGTTTTTGCTGCCGCTGGTGGTGGCCTTCATCATGGGCCGGGTGTTTTGTGTGGCTGGCTGTCCTCTCGGCGCTGTCCAACATCTGCTTGGCGGCAGGCGCTGGTTGAAGATTCCTTCAATTCCGCACATCATCCTGCGGGGTTTTCCGGTCGTGGCACTGGTGGCCACTGTCTGGCTCGCACTGCGCGGCACTTGTTTTCTGGTCTGCCTGCTTGATCCGTACAAACCCCTGTTCTTTTTTGGCTTTGGCACGCTTCAGAGATTTGTTCACATGCTGCAAGGCGGGTTGGTGGAGCCGGGGATATTGTGGATCGGTGATCTGGTGGCATGGGGGATATTCACGGTTGCGGTGGGCTTGGGACTGTGGGTGTACCGTCCGTTTTGCCGCTTCGTCTGTCCTTACGGGGTACTGCTTGGCTTGTTTTCGATGGTGGCCTTGAAGCGCCGGCGTATCGAACAAAGCCAGTGTGTGCAGTGCGGAATTTGCGAAAAAAATTGCCCCGTGCACGCCATTGTCCGGGATCCGGTGACTCTGGATTTTGAAGTTGCCGCTTATCATTGTATCCAGTGCAACCGCTGCTCATCTTTTTGCCATAAGCGCGGAATCGGCTGACACAAGAGCAACTCGGGACGATGGCGGCGCCTTCGTGGGACAGCGGCTGCGTGCTTGATTTTACGGTTGTTGAGAGTGTTTTTCGCAAAAAAACACGATTTTGCTGCCATTGGTGGATTGACAAGCGTGATTCTGTAACTAGGATGCGCGTCCGCCCGGATGTGCCGGCGGCCACTGAACTCTTCACCAACAGGCATCAGCCATGAGCAAACGCACCTATCAGCCATCCAAGCGCACCCGCAAACAACAATTCGGTTTCCGTGCCCGCATGGCCACCAAATCCGGCCGGGACATTCTGCGCCGTCGTCGCCAAAAAGGCCGCAAGCGTCTCATTCCCAAGGGAGTTGAGATCCAGTTCGCGCGTCACACCCAGCAGCATTCCTGAGCGTCGGTTCCTGCGCCGCCACGGATGCCCCATGCATCCCCGTCATGCGCCTCCCGCGGAAATGCAGCATCACCCGACGTGCGGATTTCGCTCGCGTCAAGACGACAGGGCAGGCGAAAGCCGGGCGTTTTGTGGTGTTGAGTACGCTCGCAGACCCCACTTTGGATTCCTTGAAAACCGGATTCATCACCACCCGCCGCAGTGGCAAGGCTCACGACCGCGTTCTGCTGCGCCGCCATTTCCGCGTGTTGGTGCAAGCCCATGCTCCCGGGTTTGTCGATCTGCACCGGTTTCTCATCACCATCGCCCGGCCGGGTGCTTCCCAGGCGAGTTTCGCCGAACTCCAGGCCGACTGGCTCAAACAGGCCAGGCGTTTGGGCCTGTTTTCCAAACCCGCTGCCATATCGTGATGCTTAAAGCCCTCAGTCTCGTCATCCGCATGGGCATCCGCTTTTACCAACGGTTTCTGAGCCCAATGTTGAAAATCGCGGCGGGCCCGGCCGCGGGCTGCCGCTTTGATCCAACCTGTTCCAACTATTTTTTAGAGGCCGTGGAAAGGCACGGGCCGCTGCGCGGATCCTGGCTTGGAATTCGCCGGATTCTGCGCTGTCATCCGTGGGGTGGCTCGGGCTATGCCCCGGTGCCACCGCGCGCGGCCACGCCAGGCCGGCAGGCCGCTGAGTCCCTCCACGGCAACCACTTTCACCCGTAACCATTTTTTCCCCTTAATCCACCTATGTACGACCGAAAAACCTGGGTAGTTCTCGCTGTCTGTGGCTCGTTGTTAGCCATTGGACTGGTGCAATCCAACCAGAATGCCCAAGACAAGGCCCGCCGGGACAAAGCCCGTCAGGAAGTCCTGGCACCAGCTCAGCCGGGCCCCAGCGTTGCCGCGCCTGAAAATCCGGTGGTGCCACCCAGAGCCGGACTCATCCAGGATCCGCCGCCGCCGCCCGTTGAAGAGGAATTCGTCATTTTGAAATCCGACAAGGTTTCCTTCACCTTTTCTAACATTGGCGGTGGCGTCAAGTATGCCGATTTCAGATCCGAGTATCAGGTTGGCAGCCAAAAGGATCTGGTTCGCGTCAATGAACACGGCAGCGGCCCGATCGGCGGCTTGGCGGGAACCGATGAAGCGCTCGATAACATTGGATACACCTACAATGCGGCGGAATCCATTCCCGGCGGGAAGGTCGTCTATGATGCCAAGCTCGCCTCCGGTCTGCTTGTCAAAAAATCCTTCAGTTTGGTTGCAAGCGGAGAACCCGGCTCGCCCTATCTGCTGGATTTGGATCTGCAATTTGAGAACGCGTCGCCCGGCGCGCTCAATCTCAAACAATGGAGTGTCTATATTGGCGAAGCGGCGCCCCTCTATCAAGATGAGGTGATCCAACAAACCGGCGTCTTCTGGCTTGAGAACAACTCGATGAGTTTCACCGATGTTTCCAGTTTCAAAGGCGGCATGATGTCCTCGGAGAAGTCGGTCGTCAACAGCCCGGATGGCAAGAAAATCCAATACGGCGGGGTGACCAACCAGTTTTTCGCCACGGCGATTCGTCCCAAGGAGCCGCTTGAAACCACGCTGTGGGCGAAGCCGTCCCAAATCAAACTCAAATCCACCGCAGCCCCGCTGCCGTCGATCCGGGCCGGTCTGCGCCTGCCGGATGTCGCGCTGGATCCTGCCGCCAAAAAAAGCCTGTCCTGCCGCATCTTCATCGGCCCCAAACACAATCCCATGCTGCGCAAAATGGGCAATGGCTGGGAAGACCTGATGCAATACGGATGGTTCGGAGTGGTTTCCAACGTGCTCAACCGGACCCTCAATTTCTTCCACTACTATCTGGATGGCCTGGCAAAAAAATGGGCCTGGGGCCTGGCCATCATTTTCCTCACCATCGTCGTTCGTGTCGTCATCTGGCCGCTGCATGCCAAGTCCACCCGCACCATGAAGCGGATGAGCAAACTGCAGCCGGAAATGGCCAAGCTGAAGGAAAAATACGCCGATGATCCTAACAAGCTCAACACCGAGACGATGGGGCTGTATCGCAAATTTGGCATCAACCCGCTTGGGGGTTGTCTGCCGATGTTCATTCAAATCCCCATCTTCTTTGGATTTTATCGCATGCTGCAATACGCGGTGGAACTCCGGGGGCAGGGGTTCCTCTGGGTGGACGATCTTTCGCAGCCGGAT
>JBILFE010000241.1:0-5866 GCA_044351705.1 Luteolibacter sp.
GAAGAGAAGAGAAGAGGTCCCCACTCTCAATGTTCGATGTTCGATGTTCAATGTTCAATGTTCGATGTTCCATGTTCCATGTTCCATGTTCCATGTTCCATGTTCCATGTTCAATGTTCAATGTTCAATGTTCAGTCTTAAGCGCTCCGCCAGCGCCTTGCCGGTGGGAGAGGCGGCGAGTTTTTCTAACGAACCTGGCGGACCCGCAGCGACGAGTTGGCCGCCATGACTGCCGCCGCCCGGTCCCAGCTCGATGACCCAGTCGGCTGCGGCGATGACGTCGAGGTGATGCTCGATGACGAGCACGCTGTGGCCGGCATCGCGCAAGCGGAAAAATGCCGCGAGCAGGCGCTCGACATCGCCGAAGTGCAGCCCGGTGGTGGGTTCGTCGAATAGATAGAGTGTGTGTGGTGCCTGCGGGCGGGCGAGTTCGACGGCCAACTTGAGGCGTTGGGCTTCGCCGCCGGACAGGGTGTTGGCCGCCTGACCGAGTTGCAGATAGCCGAGTCCAAGATCTTCCAGGATGTGCAGGATGCGGTGCAGCTTGGGAATCGGCCGGAACAGTAGCCCCGCCTCGCTGACGGATAGATCGAGGATGGCGGCGATGGATTTCCCCTTGTAGGTCACCTCGAGCGTTTCGCGATTGAAGCGTTGGCCGTTGCACGCCGCACAGGTCACCCACGCGTCGGGCAAAAAGTGCATCTCGATCTTGAGCCTGCCATTGCCCTGGCAGCGCTCGCAGCGGCCGCCCGCCGCGTTGAAACTGAAGCGGCCGGCGCCATAGCCGCGTTGCTTCGCCAGTGGCAGCTTGATGAACAACTCGCGTATCAAATTGAACGCGCCGGTGAACGTCGCCGGATTGGAGCGCGGACTCCTGCCAATCGGCGATTGGTCGGCAACCACGCATTTTCCTAACAATTCAACCCCGTCGATGCGGTCGTGTGCGCCCGGAGCCTCGCCGGAGTGGTGGAAGTGGCGGACGAGCGCGCGGCGCAGGATATCATCGGCGAGGGTGGATTTGCCGCTGCCGCTCGGGCCGCACAAGCACACCAGCCGGCCTAACGGAATTGTCACATCCAGGTTGTGCAAATTGTGTTCGCGGGCGCCGCGCACCACGAGGGAGCCGAGGGCCGGGCCGCTTGGTGGGTGGGGGGGTGTTGGAGGGATCCTGCCACGCAACCAATGTCCGGTAGGCGAGTCGAGGCTGGCAGGGGGCCCCACGCCCATCACGCAACCGCCGGCGGTGCCAGCGCCGGGGCCCAGATCGATGACATGATCGGAGGCGCGTATGATGGCCGCATCGTGTTCCACCACCACCACGGTGTTGCCGATGTCGCGCAGGCGGGTCAGGGCTCCGATCAAGCGCGCGGTATCCGCCGCGTGCAAGCCGACGCTCGGTTCGTCCAGCACGTAGATCACGCCGGAGAGGCCGGCACCGAGTTGGGTGGCCAGGCGGATGCGTTGTGCCTCGCCGCCGGCAAGCGTGGCGCTGCTACGATCCAGCGTTAGATAATCCAGACCCACCTCCTCCAGAAACGACAAACGACTGCGGACATCCGCGACCAAGCGCTTGCAAACATCCGCCTTGGCCGCGTCAGGCTTCAAACCATCGAGCCATGCCAGGGCCGCAGTCACCCCCAGCCCGCAAAAATCCTGAATTCCTAACCACCGTGCAGCGGCGCCTTCAATGCGCACTGCCAGCCACTCCGGCTTCAAGCGCTTGCCACCGCACCGATGACACGGCCGCAGCGCCGTCAGCCGCGGCGTGGGCCGCCGGGTGAGCGCGCCAGACGCATCATCCAGCGGCAATGGCGCATCATCCAACATTTCGGTGCCGAGGCCTTGGCAGGCGGCACAGGCACCGATGGCGGAGTTGAAGGAAAAATGTTTGGGTGAAAGATCGGCCACCATAAAGCCGGTGCGCGGATTGCGATACGAGGTTTGGAAAGCGAGCTCCTGCCAGGTGTCAGTGCCGGGTTGTTGGATTGCGGCGCGCGCTTCAATCCCGCACACGCGCAGGGCCGCTTCCACCGAATCCGCGAGGCGGGATGCCACACCTGCGCGCATCACAAACCGGTCCACCACGATCTCCACCGCGCCCGGCAACTCAGGCCACGCCCTGGCGGCTTCTTCAATCTCCAGGATGGTGCCATCCACCCGCACCCGGATGTATCCCTGCCGCTGCAAGTCCGCGAGCAAGCGTGCGGGCTCCGCCAATTCCGCCATTGGCAGCGGCGCCAGCAATACCACCTTGGTTCCCTCCTCCAAGGCTGTTAGTGCCGTCACGATGTCCGTCGCGCTCATGCGTTGCAGCCGCTCGCCGGTCTCCGGATCATGCGGAATGCCCGCGGCCGCCCACAACACCCGCAGGTAATCATAAATCTCCGTCGCCGTCGCCACCGTCGAGCGCGGATTGAGCCCGCCGCTGCGCTGCTCGATTGCGATGGCCGGGCTCAGCCCCTCAAGCACATCCACATCGGGTTTTTCTAACTGATCGAGAAACTGCCGCGCATACACCGACAGCGATTCGACGTAGCGCCGCTGTCCTTCCGCATAGAGCGTGTGAAATGCCAGCGAGGATTTACCCGAGCCACTCGGTCCGGTGATGACGACAAGCTGGCCGCGCGGAATATCGACATCGATATTCCGAAGGTTGTGTTGGCGGGCTCCGCGGATTCGTATGGCGTCCACCCCACAAGAAGAACCCTTCCGGGTCAAAGTTCCAAGTTCCAAACTGCAAAATCCGCGCTAAGCTGGCGCCGTGACCCACCTCGACCGCTTTCTCGACCGCTCCACCGCATCGCTTAAAATCTGCGGCATCACCCGCAGTGCCGACGCCGAACAACTCGTGGTGCTCGGTGTGGATGCGCTGGGAGTCAACTTCTGGCCCACGTCGAAACGCTACCTGCCACCCGCATCCGCCACGTGGCTGCGACAACTCGCCGGCAGGATATTGCGGGTGGGTGTGTTTGTGAATGCGCCCGTTGCACTGCCGTTGCGCCTCATGGATGAGGGCTTGCTGGATGTCATTCAACTCCACGGTGACGAGTCTCCGGCAGATGCCAGGGTGTTTTGCGCTGCCAACATTCCTTTTATAAAAGCCATCGGCGTCAAATCCCGCGAGTCCCTGGCCAGCGTCACTGACTATGGTGCCGCCGCCATTCTGTTGGATGCGCATGCTCCAGGCATCCATGGTGGCACCGGCGAAGTTTTTGATTGGAATGTGGCCATTCAATTCCGCGCCGAACATCCCGGGTTGCCGCTTATCCTGGCCGGTGGCATCGTGCCGGACAACGCCGCACTGGCCGCCCGCACCGTGCGCCCTGCTGCTTTGGATGTTGCATCCGGTGCCGAACACTCGCCCGGCATCAAGGATTTCACCAAAGTCCAAGCCCTGTTGGATGCGGTCAAAGCTCAAACACTGTAAGAGAGAAGACACAAGATCGCTGCGCTCCAAGACACAAGACACAAGAAAAGATGCCGCGCCCATGCCCTCTTCGTTTCAATGTTCGATGTTCGATGTTCAATGTTCCCTCTTCCCTCTTCCCTCTTCCCTCTTCCCTCTTCCCTCTTCCTTCCGTTTAGAACGCGGAGTGAGCGGTAGCGAACTTGGAAAAATTGGCGAAGCCTTTATGGCATAGCCGAAGGCAATTTCATGCTTAATATTTAGTGCTTAATACTCAGTGCCCCCCCATGCTCACCGATACACATTGCCACCTTGCTTCGCATCGCTTCGATCCGGCGGAAATCCCCGCGTTGATTGCGCACGCGCACGCATCGGGAGTCGCCCGGATGGTGACGCTGGCCACTTCGCTGGAGGATCTGCAGGCCAATCTGACTCTAGCGCTCACCCCTGGCATTGACGCGTGCATTGGCATTCATCCTTGCGATGTGCATCATGCGCCGGATGATGCCACCGCCCGCCTCGCGGCATTCACCCATGATCCGCGCGTGTGTGCCATTGGCGAGACCGGCCTCGATTACTACCATGCCGCACCCGAGGGTTGGGAGGAAGCCGCGTTCCGTGCTCGTCAACGCGACTTGCTGCGCGAGCATTTCGAACTCGCCGCCGCCGCCCATCTCAACATCGTCATCCATACCCGTGACCGCAGTGGTCATGCATCGTTTGAAGACGCGCTGGCCATCTATGCGGACTTCCATCATTGCGTGCGCGCAGTCTTCCATTGCTTCATCGGCCCATGGGACAACGCCAAACGCGTGCTCGATTGCGGCGGCCTCGTCGCCTTCGGCGGGGTGAGCACTTTTAAGAATGCCAATGTCATCCGCGACACCATCGCGCATTGTCCGGATGGTTCATTCATGTTGGAAACCGACGCCCCGTATCTCGCACCCGAACCGCATCGCGGACAGCGCAACGAACCTGCCTTTGTCCACCACGTCGCCGCGCGCATCGCCACTCTGCGCAATGAATCACTCGCATCACTCGCCGCTCACACGAATCTTGCCGCCCATGAATTTTTTCGGTTTCAATCTGACACAATTTGAATAAACTGCATCCGTCACAGCGTCCCACCTCGCGTGCCCGATGCGCAGTGAAAACTCCGTGGCCAGCATGCTTGACCAACATTCTATCCAACCCGACTCCAATCCAACCGATAATCCGTCATGAATTCAGCCCGCCTGCTCCTTGCCTCATCCCTTGCCTTCGCGCTCGCTTCCTGCGCCAACAAGAAGAACGATTACGACACTCACGGTCCTGCTGCCGTGCCGGGTGCCGCCATCGCCGGCACCAATCCTAACCAAGCGGTGCCAGCCGCCAATCCAACCTATGATACTCCCGCGGCCTATGAGGAGGGCACGGCCGCGGCTGGCAGCGCCACCCCTCCGGAGGCCTTGGATCCAAGGAACCCGGTGCCGCCAGTGGCCGCCGAACCCCCAACCCAAGCTGCCACCGTTCACACTGTGGTCAAAGGTGACACGCTCGGAGGCATCGCCACCCAATACAAAGTGCCGATGGCCTCCATCAAGAAAGCCAACGGCATGACCAAGGACACCGTCATCCTTGGCAAAAAGCTGCAGATCCCCGCACATTGACCTTGGCTGAATTTTGTGCCGGGAGTTGTTGTGCTCCCGGCCGACACCCGTTTCATCATGCGCTCCATCACGGCAGTTCTCCTGCTTGTCGCATCTATCGCGGGCGCGGCGGATGCTGCGGAAAAAAACAAGCGGCCAGCCACGCCGCGGGCCACACCGCCTGCGGCGGCAAAAGGTGCCGCGGTCAGCCCGCGTGATGCCGCGCTGCAACATCTCTTCGCGGAACGGGGATCTGCCGCCACCATGCAAGCGGCCATCGAGCGCGCACGCAAACAAGGCATCAGTGATCAGGTCGTTCTCGAGGCACGCTTTCTCTTTCTTGTCGATCGTCACGACGATGATGCCATCGCCGCCTTGCTGCCGGAGGTGGTCAAGCTGCGTGAGTCGTTCTCACTCGATGACTCGGAAATCTTCGCCACCAAGGAAGACTGGCTCGCCGTCAACGAATACATCGAGGCCGTCGCCGCACTCAACAAGGGCGATAAGGACGCATTCAAAAAACACATCACCGAAGCCTTCTGGCTCAGCCCGCAACAAGGCGCCGCCTTCGCTCCGCACATCGATCGCCTGCGACTCGAGGATGCCATGCGCTCTATCAAAATCGATTTCACCGCCGAGTTCACAACAATCACTTCCGCAGAACCCCAATCTCTTAAAAATTTCATCGGCGGCAAACCGGCCCTGCTGCTGCACTTCTGGTCGCCGTGGAGCAACGAAAGCACAGCCAGCATGCCGGACTTCATCCGCACCGCCAAGGTGCTAACACCTAACAAACTAGCGGTGGTTTCCATCCTTGCGGGAGACGCCGCCG
>JBILFE010000324.1:0-4968 GCA_044351705.1 Luteolibacter sp.
CACCATTTACAAGGAAACCAAGAGCGTGAAGTGGACCGCGCTGGCCACCTTGTTGCCGCTGGCGCTGGGCTTCGGCGTCACCTTCTGCGTGGCGTTGCTCTGGCGCCTGGTCGCGAACTGAAAAGGAAAATGGAAGGCGTTGCGACGTTAAACGTTGGACAAAACTCCAATGAATCGTAACCAGAGGAATCCCGTTGACATCAACAATGATCTGACATCTGTTGCTTGCTCAAGCACCGTTCGTTCTATTTCAGCCATGCTGAGCCTCGCCTGTTTCGCATTTGCATTTCTTGCAGGTGTGATACTCCTACATTAACTCCTACCTTCATCCCGGCGTGGGCCACGATTCATGGACCCGTGCCTACACCGATCCAGAGTTGCTGCGCTGGACGTTCGGCTAGCCCCAGAAGCGAGCTGGACTGAAACAAACTTTGACAAAGCTTGTAGGCTAGCATAGTCTCCGTCCATGCATATTTCACTCACCCCGGAATTGGAGCGGGCCGTCAAAAAGAAGGTTGAGTCCGGCTTGTTCAACAACGCCAGCGAGGTGGTCAGGGACGCGCTGCGACTGTCCATGAGACATGAAGCCGAGAACGAATGGCTCAAGCGCGAGGCGGCGATTGGCTTCGCCCAGTTAGAAGCGGGCGAGACCGTGCGGATCCATACCAAACAGCAGTTTCTCGCGCTTGCGCGGAAACCGTCATGACACTGGACTTTACAGCGGCGGCAGTTGCGGACCTCCAATCAATCCGCAGTTACACTCTGGAGACATGGGGCACCGGGCAGGAGTGCGTCTATCTTGATTCGCTCTGGAACCAGTTTGAGGAGATTATGAAAAATCCACAGCGGTGGCGATTTCGCAACGACCTGTTTCCCGGGTGCCAGTTGGCGGCCCAAGGCAAGCACGTTATTCTGTTCCGCGTTCAAGGTCGGATCCTGCAGATCGTGAGAATCCTGCACGCCGCCATGGATTTTCCGCGACATATTCCCGAAGATTTGAGGAAATAGCCGCCGGTAGGGTGTTAAAAAGGCACGATTCAATCGCGCACGAAGGGTTCTACTAAATCGAAGTTCAAGTTGAGCACGGCCTCGCCAGGGATGGCGGCGAAAAAGTTTCGAGGTGCCAGCACTCAGGTGAGCGCCATTGCTAGCGGAATTCCCAGATCTGGAGCGGGAAGACCTGCAAGCTTGCATTCAATTTGCGGCACAATCTCTAAAACTCCGGAGCGTGAACTTCGATGCGGCATGAAGTTTCTGATCGATCAGGGAGCGCCGGTACCGTTGCCGCTTTCTCGACTCGTGGTAAAGAGATGGACATCCCGCGAGAATAGTGGAACTCCTCTTGTCGAAGGCATCGCACCGATTGACCGATAATTCCCACAGCAGCAAAACCAACCGTCGGTCATCGGCGGACTTATATGTTGGACGAAGACTAAACTCCAATGAATCGTAACCGTGCGGATCCATACCAAACAGCAGTTTCTTGCGCTTGCGCGGAAACCGTCATGACACTGAGTTGGCTTATTTATTCTGTTATTTAGGGATGAATGAAGTGCACTGATTCGATGATTCGCCGAATGGCTGCCTCATCCTGAGCTTCACCGCCTGCCTCGCGCCCGAGGTTCCATGTCCCGCCATTAGCGCTAGCAACCACAACTCTACCATCGGAAGCCATAACATCCTTGCGGCGATTTAGATAGAATGGACAGAATTTGTGTTCGTATTCTCCAAATCTCCCTTGATAAAGCACCGATCTATCACCTCTCAAATAATTGCGCCACTCATCCTTGCTGAATACTTCCAAGCGAATATATATTCCATAAGTTCTCTCCATTAAAAAGTCGGATCTGCTTTCGTGTAATGCAAAACTAGCGCTCATACACCCACTCCTCTTCAGTGCAGAAGTAGTAACCACTTCTTCGTTATACCGCTCTATTGGCGCTTGGAGACCGACACCAATCGCTTCGAAATTGACCGATTGCCAATTCTGGAGATTACTATAATGTATCCTTGGCAAGGCAGTGGAGCTTTTACATCCGTGGCATATGAAAACAAACAGAAGTATAACAAATATTCTTTTCATAGGTTATTTGGATTTTGACTGCCACCCGCCATACAGCGGGTCGCATACTGCCAGACCAAAAGTCCACCAACCGAAAACAAGAATAGCCACGTCCCAAAAACCCCAAGGCTCCACTCGCCAATCGAGAGCATGAGCACAAATGACAGAGCAAAAACAGCAGAGAATACAAAGGTGAAATATTTACTTGCGGGGCTTACAAAAAGCTCTCTAACGATAATTAGAACGACAAAAATAAACATCAGAAGGTCGTTTACAGATGCGACGTCAATTCCATGCGTGGATTCATAATAAGGAATTCCGCCCTCCTTTATAACCTCATGATGACATACGAAGGCATTAATTATCTGCATCACGGTTGCGGGTGGCATAATGATCCAGCTCTCATGCGACTCACTTGCCGTGAAGTCAAAAAGTGAGGAAGAAATTATTCCAATAATCAGCAATAGATTTATTTTCATTTATAATGCTATAGCTGCAGAAAATTCTGCAACAAGCGTTTGCCATCCTGGGTGAGGATGGACTCGGGGTGGAACTGCACGCCATGGACGGGAAATTGCTTGTGGCAAAGGCCCATGATTTCGCCCTCGGTGGTCCAGGCGGTGATTTCGAGGCAGGCCGGCAGGGTGTCGCGTTTGACAATGAGGGAATGATAGCGGGTGGCTTCAAACGGATTGGGCATGCCGCCAAAGACACTGGTGCCGGAGTGATGGATCGGCGAGGTTTTGCCGTGCATCAATCGATCCGCCCGCACCACTTCCCCCCCATAGACCTGACCCATCGCCTGGTGGCCAAGACACACCCCGAGAATCGGCGTGGTGGCGCCCAGCGCGCGGATCAACTCGCAGGAAATACCCGCCTCGTTGGGCGTGCATGGGCCCGGCGAAATGCAGATGCGCTGCGGCTTGAGCGCTATCACATCCTCCACGCTGAGCACGTCATTGCGGAAGATTTTCATTTCCTGGCCCAATTCGCCAAAGTATTGCACGAGGTTGTAGGTGAACGAATCGTAGTTATCGATAATGAGGAGCATGGCGAGGGGAGGGGGGATGGGGATCAGTTAGAGACGCAAGACTGCAAGACGCAAGACGCAAGAAAAGAGCAAGAGACAAGCCGTGCCGTCTCTTCTCTTGAATCTTCCAGTCTTGTGTCTTGTGTCTTCAAGTCTTGTGTCTTTAAATCAGGGTGCGTGCCAGGGCGATGGCGCGGAGCATGCCTTTGGCTTTGTTGACGGTTTCGATGTATTCGTAGGTGGGATCGGAGTCGGCGACAACGCCGGCGCCGGCCTGGACGTAGGCCTTGCCGCCCTTGAGCAGGCAGGTGCGCAGGGTGATGCAGGAATCGTGCGAACCATCGAAGCCGAAATACCCGACGGCTCCGGCATAGGCGCAGCGCTTGTTTTTTTCCAACGAGTTGATGATTTGCATGGCTCGGATTTTGGGGGCACCACTGACGGTGCCGGCGGGGAAGGTGGCCCGTAACACGTCATAGGCGCTGTGCGCCGGATCGAGCTCGCCACTGACGTTGGAAACAATGTGCATGACATGGCTGTAACGCTCGACTATCATGAAATCATCCACCTTCACCGCGCCATGCTTGGCGATGCGCCCGACGTCGTTGCGGGCAAGGTCGACCAACATCAGGTGCTCGGCCCGTTCCTTGGGATCGGCTAACAATTCCGCCGCAAGCGCGTCATCCTCCTCCTGGGTCTGGCCTCTCCAGCGGGTGCCGGCGATCGGGCGGATGTCAATGCGCCCATGGATCGACCTGACATGAACTTCCGGCGAGCTGCCGACGAGTGCGAAATCCCCGAATTCCAACAGGAACATGTAGGGTGAGGGGTTGACGAAGCGCAAGGCCCGATAGAGATCCACCGGGGCTTGCTCAAAGGGGGTCTCGAAGCGCTGGCTCGGCACGAATTGAAAGATATCGCCGGCCACGATGAATTCCTTGCCCGCGCGCACCATGGCTTCAAATTCCTCCTGGCTGGTGTTGCTTTGAGCCTCCACCGGTGTGACTTGCAGCAGGCCATTGAGGGCCGGCACATGCAGCGGCCGGTTGAGGATTTCCACCAGCGCGGCGATGCGGGCGCCGGCAGCGGCATAGGCCGCCTCGGGGGTGGCGAACTCATCGAGGAAGGCATTGGCGACCACCTGCAAGCGGCGCAGACGGTGATCGAAAACCAACATGGTGTCCGCCAACACAAACATCGCATCCGGAATGCCTAACGGATCCGGCGGCGGCGGTCCCAGCGTCGGCTCAAACTGGCGCACCGCATCGTAGGAGAGATAACCGATCATGCCGCCGGAAAACACCGGCAGGGCACCGTGGGTGACCGGACGGTAATGGGCCATTTCTCGTTCGAGCGCGCCTAACACATCGTCCGCGGCGCTGAAGGTGCGGGTTGCCACGCCGTCCTCGCGGATCGTGATCTGCTTGTCGCGGGCCTCAAACACCAGGCGCGGACCGCTGCCGACAATCGACCAGCGCCCGGCTTTCTCCGTGCTTTCGGCACTCTCCAACAGAAATGAATGACGCTTGTCCCGCACTTTCAGGTAGGCGGAAAGCGGGGTCTCAAAGTCCGCCGCGAGCTGGGTGTAAACGGGGACAACATTTCCCCGCTGCGCCAGCTCGGCGAAGACTTCCAACGATGGCTCGAGCGGAATGAAATTCACAACGCGGCAAAGCATGCCTCGGAATCGCCAAAGGGCAAGCATGGAGGCGCGGCAATCTCTCATTGCCTAATCCGCGGCAGCACCGCACTCTGCCCCCGCGCAGCGACGTCATTTCCACGGTTTCCGCCAGGTCCGGCTTGCATGCGCGCACCCGACCTAACGATATTCACGATCCCGCATGTCCACTTGGCGACCGATCCCCCCCCCCCGATT
>JBILFE010000005.1:0-18370 GCA_044351705.1 Luteolibacter sp.
TCGCGCGGGCCTTGTTCGGGGGACCAGCCGTTAGGGACGACCAAGGTGCCGTCGGGCAGGGCTTTGAGGCGGTCCTCCCACATCTGGCAGATTTCCTTGAGCATGGGATAGGCGGACTTTTTCAAGTAGGCGGAGTCGCGGGTGAAAGCCCAGTGCTCATAGACGTGTTGGGCATACCAGGCGCTGGCAGGGATGTTCCAGTCCCAGCCGTTGCCGCCAAAAATGCTCTGGCTGGTGCGGGCGGTCCAACCGCGGGTTTTCGCCCCGAACGCCTTGCGGGTGGCCAGCCGACACGGCTCGGCCTGCGCCTCGATAAAGTCCACCAGCGGCAGTTGGCATTCGGATAGATTGGTGGCTTCAGCCCCCCAGTAATTCATCTGGATGTTGATGTTGTTGTGGTAATCACTGGCCCATGCCGGCGAGTTGCTGTCATTCCACAAGCCCTGCAAGTTGGCGGGCAGACCGCCGGGCCGCGAGCAACTGGCTAACAGATACCGGCCGTATTGGAACAGGGTCTCCTCCAGATCCGGATCGGCCTTGGACGCGGCGATGCGCTTGAGCTTGTCGCCGGCACTGGCGTCCACGCCATTGCCCTGCGCCGCCTTGAACTCACCGCCAATGCCGGAATAGCGCTTGAGGCGCTGGTCGGTCGGCAGGGCGAGGACGGCGGAATCGGTGGTGCCGACGTCGATGCGGGCCCGGCGCAACAGCGCGGTGAGGTCCTTGACGTGCGCGGCCTTGAGGGTGGCGTAAGGCTTGGCAAGCGCGGCAGCCAATTCTTTTTCAATGATCGGCATCGGGTCCGCGCCACGCCAACCCGCCTTGTAATCCGGCTGGTAGTTGGTGCGGGCATCCAGCACCACCAGCACGCTGTCGCAGTTCTCAAAAATGAACGAGTCACCATCCACGCGGGTCTTGCCACCGGTGGCGAGCACCCGCGCCACGGCGGCGTGCTTCAGTTTGTTAGGCATTTCACCGTTGAAGGACAAGCCTTTGGCTGAGGCGGTGGTGGCCGCGCCTTGCGCCGACTTCAGGGAGGTTTTTCCCGACAAGGCCGCCGCTTTGTCGGCGCTGAAGCGGAACACCATCACTTGATCGGGGTGACTGGCAAAGGCCTTACGGGTGAACTTGATGCCGTTGTGAGTGAACGTGGTGGTGTGAATGCCGTTGTCAATGTCGAGACTGCGCCGGTAATCGGCGGGCACCGCTGCCGGAACATCCCATAAAATAGTTAGGTCGCCGAAGTTGCGGTAGCAGCCGAACCCGTGGTCGCCGGTGTCGTAGTTGCCGTCCCAGTTGTTGTCCCCCGACCACAGGCTTTGTTCGTTGAACTGGATGCGTTCCTCACGCACGCCGCCAAAGAACATGGCTCCCATCCGCGCGTTACCAATGGGCAGGGCGCCGCCGGACCAGTCGCTGGCGGGTTGGCGGTACTCCAACACCTGCGTGGCGTCCGGTGGCGCAGCCAATACCGGGACAATCAGCGCGACGGGCAACAACAATATTGATAGATAGTGCATGATTTGACGGTTAGCGAGTTGACGTGGAAGAACCGGCGGCGGACGGCTCGGCTGGCGGCGGGTCCAATTGCGGGTTCTCTTGATTCTTGTTGTCCACATTGGCACCCGCCTTGTTGCCGAATTTGTCCTGAAGCATGCGGTTTCTCTGGCCGACGGTTTTGCCTTCGCCGCTCATCATAGCGCCCATTTCAGCATCAAGGTATGGGTCCTTCTCGCCAGCCGTATTCGAACTGACTCCCAACTCTCCAGTGGACTGATCGATTTGTTTGGAACGCACGGAAACCCGGGTAAGAGCATCGCGATATTTGTCAAACACGGCCACCACGTCGCCTGCCGAACGAATGTCCCGTATCGCTTCCTTGAGTGCCTGCACCCGTTCCGGGGCTTGGACAAACCAGGCACATCCGCCGCCAATGAGCACGAGCAACACAATCAGAAACATCAACTTCTCGCGCTTATCCTTGCGCGCTTTGCGATTGTTTTGCTCTTCAAGCAATACCCTCAGCTCCTCGGCTGCCGCCGCATCGAGTCCGAGATTGGCCACCACGGGCGCGGGCGCCGGAATGGCAACGGATAGATCAGCAACCGCCGGCGGCTCGGGTGTGGCTGGTGTGGCAAGCGGGGAAACCGCCCGCCCTGGTGGCTCAACTTTTGCAACGGAATCATTGGCCGGACCCCTGAGACAGGCTTGAAAAAGTTTTTTGAGCTTTTCTTCGTCGGACATGATTATGACAACTAGCCGCGTCGCATGCAAATGACAACACCATAATCACTTGACTCCATCCAATCTTTCGTTAGCGGGACATGGATGGCGTTTGAGCACGTTGACCAGACAATGCAGGCAGCCAAAATGACGATAGATGCTGGTGCAATCGACGGGGCTCACCACGTAGCCAAGGCCTTCCCACACCGCGCGGGCGGCGGCATTGAGCGGTTCGGCACCTCGATAGAATGGAAGATACACGATGCGTCCAATCGCTTGTTGATCTATCAATACGTTGGCGTATGTCAGATAGGTTCTGCCATCGTGCGCCGGGACGACGGGGATTCGAATCACCTGGTAACCCGCCGCCTGGCATTGGCTGGCCACCGCGTCGAACCGGCGCTGGGTTGGGGCGGTGAAATCCGCGCCGCCCGGCAGGTTCATGAACCCATCGGGCACGCTGCCACCATCAGCCGCACCCGCCGCGGAAACATATTTCCTCCCGAGGCTCGGGTCGCCCACCAACATCCGGCGCTGACCCACCGACGCCATGAACATGCCGGCATGATGGTCCGGGGATTCATCCAGCAAAATGATGCCCCGTTTGAGTTCACAGCCGAGAATGTGCAGCAACTCCTCGCGGCTGCCCACCGTATGTTGGATGTTGCGTGGCAGCACCCGAGCCACCACAAACACATGCTCCGAATCCGCCAGATAGTCACCGCCGTCGAAGTACAATTCACTGCGCCGGGCACGCACGGATGATTCCATGGCCGCGGCAAGATCATTGCCGACGCGTTCGTCTCCGGCACGCGCCGCCCAAATCTCCTCGGCGGCCTCACCGCGCGGACTCAACAGGGTGGTGTGACGGTTTGATGCTGTGGGCGCCAAGGCCACCCAACGGTCCCGCGACCACGTCGTGATCGGATGATCCACCACCACCGGAGTGAGGCGGCACCTGACGTCACCCAGCGCGGTGGATAATTCGTTGAACGCAGCCACTCCGGGACACACCACCTGCACGCTGACGTCACTCGCCAGCGCGCTGAGGAAATCACGGTAAACCGGGATCACATGGTCCCTGGCAGATGGCTCATAATGGATCACCAACTCATCAAGCCGGCCGTCACACTCCGAGAGAATCGGGCCGCTTGCCGGCGGCGGCGTGGTACCACCGCCGCCACCGGTTAGTGCGAGTATGGCGGCTCCGGCCAGCAGCCCGAGCACCACTCCCAAGCCTGTTTGCCAGCGCATCATGACCACGGTTTGTTTGTTAGTTTGTCGACACGGTTTGCGCCACCGGAGCCACGGTGGAGAAATTGAGGGCCACAATGCCGGTGTGCGCCACTCCCGCGCGAAGTTGCAGTGGTTTGCTGGCGGGGCTAACAGAGTCAGCCGGTGCCGGATTGGAATCCTGCAGCGAGACGGCGATCATGCTGTTAGCCGGCAACTTGGCGGCAACCGGGATGCGCAGCACCTTGGTTTCGTGCGCTTGCAATTCCACGAGTTGGTTCTGTTGCCACAATGCGGACGGCAGGCGCATCACGCGCGACATCCGGTCCTCCGGTGAGCTGGCGGTCATGGCGATGTGAACCGACGCAGTGGCGGCCTCACCCGTGGTATTGACCGCCGTGAGTTCAAACGCCGGTTCCTCGCCCGCGCTGAAGGAACGCTCCTCCGGCGTTGCCAGCGTCATCTCAACGCCGTGGCTGAGCAGTTTGGGCTTGGCAATCTGCGCCGCAGGTTTGTCCGCATCATCCCCCGCATTGAGTGCTCCCGAAAAAAAGGTCATCACGGTGAGCGACGCGGTGGCCACTGCTGCTGTTACTATAGTCATCAGATCTTGCGTTTTCATGGTTTCTGGTTGGTTGGTTCAGTCTGCTATGCCCAACCGGTGGCTGGACGACCCAAGCCTACCACGGCGTGAACAAACGTAAGTAAAGACGGTGTAAAATCCTGCGCGGCCTTGTAGCGGCGGTCTGTGACCGTCGCCAGCACTGGCTGAAGCCTGCGTCAACGCCAAGCGGCATCTCTTTCGCATCGACGCTCATAGAGCGCCGCTACAATGCGTCCATGCGCGGCCTTGTAGCGGCGGTCTGTGACCGTCGCCAGCACTGGCTGAAGCCTGCGTCAACGCCAAGCGGCATCTCTTTCGCATCGACGCTCATAGAGCGCCGCTACAATGCGTCCATGCGCGGCCTTGTAGCGGCGGTCTGTGACCGTCGCCAGCACTGACTGAAGCCTGCGTCAACGCCAAGCGGCATCTCTTTCGCATCGACGCTCATAGAGCGCCGCTACAATGCGTCCCTGCGCGGCATTGATAACGGCACTCTTACAGCCGGGGCGGCGCGACTCCGGACATCTCGCGGATCGCCGCGCGGTCGAGTTCGTCCATGCGCTTGCGCTTGTCGTCATAGCGGCGGAATTTCTCGTGCTCCTTGGGGCTCCAGGTGTTGGATTCGGTGAAATCGCCGCAATAGGGGACGAACAAGTCGATCCAACAGGCGAGCTTTTCGAGGTCCTCGCGGGTCAGGCGGACATTGCCGTGGCCCTTTTCCAGCATTGTTAGAATCTCGCTCTTGATGGCGCCACCGGTGTTGGGCGGCAGGGGAGTCGGTGGCGATTGGACGCCGATCCAATTGACCAGGCGGCTGGCGGGCTGGCCGCGGAACGGGCCCTTGCCGGTGCCATCGCGGCGGGCGCGGGTGAGCACCAGATAGGCATCGCTCCAATCGCGCTTGGCGGTTGCGTCACGGGTGGTCTCACCTAACAAGCTGAATGCATGCTCCGGGGCGTGGGTGCGGGCGGCAGGCGGCAGGTCGAGTGGCGGCGGGCCAGTGCCTGCCGCCATGGCCAGCAAGGGGGTGCGATCGCGATGGCATCGGATGCAGTTGCGATCCAGAATGGGTTGGATCTCACGCGCAAAGCTGAAGCCGCGTGGCGGGCCATAGAACGGGATTAATTTCTGTGGGGTGGCATGCAGCGCGCCATTGCTGGCGGAGGAGGAGGCGAGGGCCGTGCTGTTGCGGTTTTCGTGACAACCGATGCAGGAGGCGACTTCACCGGGTTGGAGGGTGTTCCAACTGCGCATCGTCTGCAGCGCCCGGCCGCGGGCGTCGAGCGCCTGAAAATACACCGGCGTGCGCGCCGGCACCTCGAAATACGCGGAGCCGTCGTCATGCACGGTGGCATCACCTAACACCCGCTTGACATCCCAGGCGCCGTTGCCGATGGCGATGGGAGTGCTGACCAATGCGCCGCCGGCGGGACCGTTGTTGTAATTCTCGCCGATGCCCGCGACGCGGAAGTCCAGCGCGATGACGCGCAACTTGCGGATGGTGCCGCGTGGCACGCCGGCAAGTCCGGGACCCTGATAGATGTCGCTCACATAACACGCGGCGGTATCGCGCCGCCAGTCGATTTGGCTTGGCCGCGGCGCGGGGCGCGGGCGCGGGGCCAGCATCACCGGTTGCAGGCACGGCAATGCGGGGTCGCTGGCGAGTAATTCGCGGTGGCCATCCCTGTCCATCCAATACAGGCCGAAATTGGCCACGCCGCTGCGGTGATCGCCGTTGCGCCAACCATCCGGCGCATACGAAACCAACCAATCCTGCGCACTGAGCGGAAACGGATAGCAAAACAATTCACCGCCCTGACCGTAACTGTCGATGCGTTGGGCCTTGGTTTCACGCAGCGGCGAGACGAGTTGCACGCCTTGGTTTTCCTCGCGGCCGAGGGCGGGATCGATCACCGCGAGCTTGCCGGTCTGAGGGCTGTGGTGGCCGCAGAGGATGGCGAGCACTTTGCCGCTGCCGGGAATGCCGCGGGCATGGGCGATGGTGGTGGGGAACCACGAGTTGTTGCCGTAAAAGCCGGCCTGGCCGCTGCCGTCGGGGTTCATTTGGAACAAGGGCTGGGGGAATATCTGGCCACGATCATTGTAGTCCCAACGCGTGTAGATCACCCGGCCATCGTCGAGCACCTGCGGATAGACCGTGTGCACCTGGTCAAACCCGAGCCGGCGCAGGCGTTTGCCGTTAGGATCGCAGGCGTATAGATTGCTCGCCTCCGTCCACCAGCAATCGACGGTTTGCACACAACGGGTCGAGGCGAAGATCAATTCGTTGTTAGGTAAATACGCCGGTTCATAATCGGCCACGCCAACGCCCGCCGTGAGCTGGCGGAGGATCTTTGTTGTTAGATCGAGTTCATAGAGATGGTAGTCGTCGTCGTTGAGCGATTTTTTCCAGGCGAAAGCGAGCCGCGTGGCATCCCATGACACGGCCGGATCGCGGAACACGCCGCGCGGGTCGTCAAGGAGGGGTTCCACAACCCCGCGGGTGCCGTTGAAGCGCAGGCGGCAAAGGCTGGCACCGGGCAGGAAATGGCGTTCCGATTGGGCATCGGACTGGCCTTCGGTGTAGGCGAAGAACGAGGGCTGGATGGTTTTGCGCTTGATGAAGGCGATGGAGTGCGGCTTATCTAACAATCCAATGAGGCGTTGGGCGCGGCGGGCTTCACAAGCCCGGGCGTGCAACATCACCCAGCGGCGGTCGCCGGCAGCGGTCTTTTGCTGGAGCAGCAAGTCGCATTCCGCGCGCAACGACTGGGGGGCGTTTGGCAGGCCGGCAACCACCGCTGCCACCTGATCGGGACCGGGGTAGGTCGTTAGGCCAGTGGCCAGTTGGCGCAGGGTGGCGGGGTCACCATCCTGCCGCAACCAATCCCACTCGACGGGAAACAATCGTTGCAGATCCTGGGCGGCGGTGCCGGCAGCAACAGCGTCGGCCCACGGCGCGGGGTCGTACATGCCATCCGCGGCAGTGGCTGGCATGGCGGCAGCCAGCGTCGAGCCCACCGTGGCAAGGAGCCGCCAGTGGGGCCGTAAAACGCGCGAAGCTGTCATTACTGCAATACGGGGAGCGAACTTTTTTTCTTCCAACTTGGAGGGGGGCGGGTCACATTTCGCGCCAGCCAAGCCATGTCTAGCAAGTCCCGATCATCCGTCACCGCCCGCGGAGCCAACCCCTCAAGCCCATGACCACACCGTCCCTCGGCACGCCGCATTTCAACTCACCGCTGCAACGCACCTGCAATGATGACATCCGCATTCCGCAGCGGATCGAAGTGGGTGCCGATCCGGGATTTCTGTTTGAATTGGCCGGGCCGCGGGCCAAGTTGTTCTTTGATCCGGCGCAGACACGTGCCGGCATCGTCACTTGCGGCGGCCTGTGCCCCGGCTTGAACAACGTCATCCGCTCGATCTATCTTGAACTGCACCACGGATACGGCGTGAAGCATGTGTTAGGATTTCGCGACGGCTATCAAGGACTCGATCCGGTGCGTGGCGCGGAACCCGTGGTGATGACAGGCGAGTTTGTGGACGATATCCATCAAGAAGGGGGCACCGCGCTAGGCACCTCGCGCGGCCCGGTGGACACCGTCATTGCGGTGGACAACCTGATTGAGCGCGGAGTCAACGTGCTTTTCACCATTGGTGGTGATGGCACCCAACGCGGCGGCAATGATCTCTATCAAGAAGCGCGCAGGCGGGGCTATCCGCTGGCCGTGGTGGGCATCCCCAAAACGGTGGATAACGATGTGGCGTTTGTGGCACGCTCGTTTGGTTACTTCACCGCCGTCGAGGAAGCCACCAAGGTTCTCAAGTGCGCCCACACCGAGGCTCACAGTGTCCTCAACGGGATTGCGGTGGTCAAGCTGATGGGACGCCACGCCGGCTTCATCGCCGGGGGGGCCACGGTGGCCAGCCAGGATGTGAATTTCTGCCTGATTCCCGAGGTACCGTTCGCACTGGACGGCGAGCGTGGTTTGCTCGCCGCCCTGGAGCGGCGCATCCTGCAACGGGCGCACGCCGTCATTGTCGTGGCCGAGGGCGCCGGCCAGGATTTGTTAGCCGCGGAGGCTGAAACGCGGGACGCTTCCGGCAACATCCGGCTCAAGGACATCGGTCAGTACCTGTGCGCGAAAATCGACGCCCACTTCAAGGCCGCAACCATCCCCGCGACGCTGCGATACTTTGATCCGAACTATATCATCCGCAGCGTGCCGGCCGATGCCGAAGACTCGATGCTGTGCGATCTGTTTGCGCGTCACGCCGTGCACGCCGCCATGGCCGGTAAAACCGGTCTGGTGGTGGGCATCCTCCATGACCAGTTCATTCATGTGCCCATCGAAATGCTCACGCAGCAGAAAAAGCGCATGGACCCCGAGGGTCCCGGCTGGCGCGCCGTGCTGGCCGCCACCGGCCAGGCGGCAACATTCGCGTAGGCCAGACGCCTCTCACCGGCTCCAGTCCTCCCACCGCAGGCCCTCGACCAGCGAGAAATGTCTGGCGTCAAGCGTGGCAAGAGTCAGGTCCCGTTGCACAGCGACTGCGGCAATCAAGAGATGGGTGATCATGTCTGAATCGTGATGTCAGTTTTCACTCGCCATCCAACGGGCTGTCGGCCTTGGAAACACGCGTCTGCCAGACATCGGGGAAGTCCTGTTTCATCCGGCTGGCCTTGCCGTAGAGCGTCTCGTTTTCCCTAAGCCTATCCAACACCCCGGCTGCTGCCACAGGGTCTTGGCCCGCGTCCGCCACTGCCGGCAAGATGCGCACAACGTTTTTGCCGCGCCGCGTGACAACGATTTCCTTGCCAGTCTTGGCGACCTGCTCACACAGCTCGGAGAATCTCGTCTTGGCTTCGAATATACCAATGGTCTTGTTCATCCGGATGAATCAACTAGTTGGCTGGTTGGTTGTCAAGTGTTGGTTGCTGCCGAATGGAAGCTTTTTGAGACTTTGGCATGTCACTCAGATGGCGGCTGCGGTTCCTCCGGTGAGGCAGCACTTGAAATCGCGTGAAATATTTTACGACGGTGATGCGTTTGAATGTTTTTGTTTGAAGGTTTTTTATATCCGGCCCGGCGCCCCAATCCCCACCCAACTATGAAATCGTGTTATTTTCCGACGGTCGCGCTGCTGATAGCGGCGCATGCATGTGGCATGGCAGCGGAACTGGTGCAGCGCCCGTTGTTCAATGGCAAGGATCTAACCGGATGGACTGGTGCCGGATATGTGGTGGAAGACGGTGCCATCGTCTGCACGCCACAAGGCAGGAACCTGGTGAGCGAGGCAACCTTTTCGAGTTTCATTTTGGATTTTGACTTCAAGTTGCCGCCGGGCGGCAACAATGGTTTGGGCATTCATTACCCTGGCCAGGGGGACTCGGCATACACCGGCATGGAGTTGCAAATCCTCGACAACACCGCGCCGCAATACAAAGACCTCAAGGATTATCAATTCCATGGCTCGCTCTACACTTTGGCCCCGGCGGCCAAGACCGGCCTCAAGCCGGTGGGCGAGTGGAACCACCAACGCGTCAGCGTGATCGGTCCGGCCATCATGGTGGAACTCAATGGCACGATCATCCTGCGCACCAACCTCGACGACATCAACAAGCAGTTCCCGGATCACCAGGGGGCCAAGCGCCGCGCGGGACATCTCGCCTGGCTCGGGCACGGCGATCGCGTGGCATTCCGCAACATCCGGATTGCCGAGATTGCGCCGGCAGCTAACGAACCGCAGGTCAAGGCTGGCGGCTTCACCCAACTGTTTGATGGAAAGTCCCTCGCCGGGTGGAAACACGGCACCGGCAATCCCGACAATTGGACCGCCACCCAAGGTATCCTCAAGCACAATGGCAAAAAGGGTGACATCAACGATCTGTGGAGCGAAAAGGAGTACGCGGATTTAACCTTGGTGTTTGATTGGCGGTGGAGTGGCCGCGGCCCGCTGATGCAACGCCCGATCCTCCTCGCCGACGGCACCGAAAAGAAAAATCCCGATGGCAAATCCGTGACGGTGGAAGTCGAGGAACTGGACAGCGGGATCTATCTGCGAGGCAACAGCAAGAGCCAGATCAACCTGTGGAACTGGCCGGCCGGCTCCGGCGAGGTCTATGGCTATCGCACCGCCGGCGACAGTTCCGCGGAGACCCGTGCGGCAGTGACCCCGAAGGTCAAGGCCGACCGGCCGCTGGGCGAGTGGAACCGCATGATGATCGTGCTCAAAGGCGAGATGCTGAGCGTCACGCTCAACGGCCAGGTGGTCATCGAGAACGCCAAACTGCCCGGCGTGCCGGCACGCGGTGCCATCGCCCTGCAACATCACGGCGGCGCCATCGACTTCGCCAACATCTGGATCAAGCCGGAGTGATTCCTCAAAAGGCGAAAATCTCGCCCTCCTTGAAGAAGCGCTGCAATTCCACCGCGGCGGATTCCAGGGAATCCGAGGCGTGGCAGACGTTGACCATTTTGTCTTCGCCGAAATCGCCGCGGATGGTGCCGGCCGCAGCCTCTCTGGAATCAGTGGGACCAAGCAACGCGCGGACGCCTGCGATGGCGTTGTCGCCCACGAGGGCCACCACCACCACCGGCCGCCGGCGCATGAATGTGATGAGCTGGGGATAAACCGGCAGGTGGGTGATGTGGGCGTAATGCTCGTGCAGTACGGACTCGTCCAACTGCATCATCTTGATGCCGCGGATTTGATAGCCGGCGGCTTGAAAACGCGCGAGCACCAGCCCGACTAACATTTTTTCAATGGCATCCGGTTTGAACAATACTAGAGTGGTCTCAAGTGGCATGGCGGGATGATACGCCTCTGGCGCGCGGTAGACAAGCGCGGATGCCGATGCTGGAGATTGAACATTGAACATCGAACATTGAACATCGAACATCGAAACATTGAATGGCGGGGATGCCTATTCCTTGCGCTTGAGGAGCGGGAAGAGGACGACGTCACGGATGGTTGGGGCACCGGTTAGCATCATGCACAGGCGGTCCAGACCGATGCCGATGCCGCCAGCGGGGGGCATGCCGTGCTCGAGGGTTTCGATAAATTCGTAATCGACCTTTTGGGTTTCCTCGCCGGATTGGTGTTCGAGACGCTCGCGTTGCACGTCCGGGTCGTTGAGTTCGGAATAGCCGGGGGAGATTTCCTGGCCGTTGATGATGAGCTCGTAAACTTCGACGGTTTTGCCGCCGGGACTGATCTTGGCCAGCGGCACCAACTCGCTGGATACCCGCGTCACAAAGCACGGATCGAAGGTTTTTTCCTCCACGAGTTTTTCAAAGACCTGTTGGATGACCTCGTGGTCCTCCATCGCCGGGGACAGTTGCACGCCGAGCGCCTCACAGCGGGTGCGGCGACCATCGGGTGTTAGATCGAAGAAATCCGCGCCGGCGGAGGCGGCGATCAGGTCGTGATAAGACGCGCGCCGCCATGGGCGGGCGAGGTTGATGGTGCGCAGCGGGTTGCCGTCCTCATCCTTGTGCTCAATTTGCAGGCCACCGCAGAATTTTTCCGCGAGCTGGCAGACGAGATCCTCGACCAGATCGGCCATGGCCTCGAAATCGGCAAACGCCCAATACGCCTCCAACATGGTGAACTCCGGATTGTGACGGCGCGAGATGCCCTCGTTGCGAAAGCTCCGGTTGAGCTCGAAAATCTTGGTGAAGCCACCAACTAACAGGCGCTTGAGGAACAACTCCGGCGCGATGCGCAGCGTCAGCGGCATGCCCAGGGCATTGTGATAGGTTTCGAACGGGCGGGCGGCGGCGCCGCCGGCAACGTCTTGCAGCATCGGCGTTTCCACTTCCAAAAACCCGCGATCCTGCAGGAACCGGCGGATCTCGGCGACCATCAGCGAGCGCTTCACAAACAACGCCGCGCTCTCCGGGTTGCCCATCAAATCCAAATGCCGCTTGCGATATTTTTGCTCGCGGTCGGCCAGCCCGTGCCACTTGTCCGGCATCGGCCGCAGTGACTTCGATAACACGGTGAAGGCCGCCACCTTGATCGTCGGCTCACCGGTGCGGGTGATGAAGGTTTCACCCTCGATGCCGATCCAATCGCCGCGGTCCAGACATTTCCACACCGCCGCCTCATGTTCCGTTAGATTCTTGGTGCCGACATAGCCCTGGATCGAGCCGTGGATGTCTCCCACCTGGATGAAGCACGATTTGCCCATGTCGCGCAGCGCGGTGATGCGGCCGGCCACTTTCACCTGCAGGCCTTCCTCGAAGCGCGCGTGCAGCGCCGCGGGCGTGGTGGTCACCTCGAAGCGCGCGCCAAACGGATCGACCCCGAGCTCACGGAGTTTCCCGAGTTTCTCGCGGCGGACGGCGATCAATTCGGCTTCGGTGGATAGATGGGGCTGCGGACTGGCGACATCGCTCATGGCGGGCAAGACTTAGGCGCAATCCGCAGCGGACGCAACCTTGGATGCCGATTTTTTTGAGGGGTCGGATTTTTGCTGCTTGACGCCGCGGCTATCCCATTGTTTCCCTCCCGCGCCGCAATTTTTCGGTCTGTTGGTGGATCGGCGGTCACGGCATTAGGGGGTATTGCGACTCCTGACCTCTACTTGGTGCGGCTTGCCGCAATGACCTTTGGCACTGGAGCAGCACCCAGAAAACTGACGCATGGCGATTGACCCACAACTGGCGGAAAACCTGAAATCACAGGGAGTGCATGTCACTTCCTTCGAGAGCTTGATCAATTGGGGGCGTGCCAGTTCGCTGTGGCCGTTGCAATTCGGCCTCGCCTGTTGCGCCATCGAAATGATTGCCGCCACCATGGCCAAATACGACATGGCCCGCTTCGGTGCGGAAGTGTTCCGACCCTCCCCGCGACAGGCCGACCTGATGATCGTGGCCGGCACCGTGACCAAAAAAATGGCACCGCAGGTCGTCCGGCTCTACAACCAGATGGCCGAGCCGAAATATGTCATCGCCATGGGTGCCTGCGCGATTTCCGGCGGTCCGTTCAAGGATGGCTACAACGTGCTCAAAGGCATCGACCGCTTTATCCCGGTGGACATTTCCATTCCCGGTTGTCCACCGCGTCCGGAAGCCCTGCTCGACGGCTTGCTTGCCCTGCGCGCAAAAATCGCCAAGGAAAAACTCGTGGGGCCCACCCGCGCCCGGCATGCCAATCCAAATGGCCCGGGCGATCTGCCGGTGCCGGATTTCGGTGCCCACGATCTTGAACCGACCTTCAATCCGGACGTTTGGAATCCGCCCAGCATCACCCGCGAAGCCAGCGACTCATGACGCCTGATATCGATGCCATCCTCGCCCGCCTGCGCGCCGCCCAGCCCGCCGCCACGCTCGCACAACTCCGCAATCCCGGCCCCGCCGGCCAACATTCCCTGCTCATCGCCGGCACCGACCTCGTCGCCGTCTGCCAATGGCTGCGCGATACCCCGGAGTTGGATTTCGATCTTCTAACCAATGTGACGGGCGTCGACTGGCCGGATCCGGCCAAGGCGGCCGCCGTCGCCGTGCCGGTGGAAACCGCCCCGCCCGCCGCGGGTGGCTTTCTCGAAGTTGTCTATCATCTTTACTCGACCGCCCGCCGGGTCGGTCCGCTGGTATTGCGTGCCCGCACGGTCGACCGCGAAACCCACGTCCAAATTCCATCCGTGGTTGGGGTTTACCGCAGTGCGGAGTTTCAAGAACGTGAGATTTACGATTTGTTTGGGGTGGTGTTCAGCGGGCATCCGGATCTGCGCCGGATCTTGATGTGGGATGAATTCACGGACCATCCGATGCGCAAGGATTACGTGGCCCCCGACGATTACCAATACGAACCCACTCCTCACGATGCCGTGTTGGAAAAAGCCAAACTGCATTACCCCGCCCAACCGTGAACCCGGATCCGTCCATGACGCCTGCCGCTAGCCCCGCCCCTGCGCCGGAGTTGGACGAGGACCAATTGCTGCACGTCTCGTTAGGCCCGCAACATCCCTCCACTCACGGCGTGTTCCGCATGAATGTGGTACTCGATGGCGAAACCGTCGTCAGCCTCAAGCCGGTCTTCGGTTACCTCCACCGCAACCACGAGAAAATCGCCGAAGGCATCACCTATCTATCATCGATGCCGTTCACCGACCGGCTCGATTACATCTGCCCCCTGACTAACAACTGGGCCTACGCCCAGGCGGTGGAAAAACTCGCCGGCATCGAGGTGCCGGAGCGCGCCGAATACATCCGCGTCATCACCGCTGAGTTGACCCGCCTGATCAATCACACCGCGTTTGTCGGGTTCTTCCTTGGCGACATGGGTGCCTGGGGCTCGGCGCTGATGTATGCCTTCCGCGAACGTGAACGCATCCTCGACTTGTTCGAGGATCTAACAGGCGCGCGGATGATGTCCAATTTCATGCGCTTCGGCGGTTGCCGCAATGATTTGCCCGACGGTTGGGCGGCCAAGGTGCGGGTGATAGTCGATGGGTTTCCCGCGTTTCTGGATGAATTGGAAGGCCTGACCAGCGGCAACGAGGTGTTGCTTGCCAGAACCAAAAATATCGGTGCGCTGCCCAAGGCCGCACTCATCAACGGCGGCATCACCGGCCCCATGCTGCGCGCCGCAGGCGTCAACTATGACATCCGCAAAACCGATCCGTACGGCATCTATGACCGCTTCAAGTTCCGCATCCCGCTGGGTGAAACCGGCGATTGCTATGACCGCCTGATGGTCCGCTTTTTGGAAATACGCGAGTCGCTTGCCATCCTCCGCCAAGCACTCGACCAACTGCCCGACGGTCCCTACATCCATCCCAAGGCGAAGATCCGCAACTTCAAGCCGCCGGTGGGCGAGGCCTACGCCCGCATTGAGGGGCCCAAGGGCGAACTCGGCTTCCATCTCATCAGCGACGGCTCGGCCAACCCGTTGCGCTACCGCATCCGCCCGCCCAGTTTCATCAATCTAACCTTGATCGAGGACATGTGTCTCGGTCTCGACCTCGCCGACGTGGTCATCATCCTCGGCAGCGTCGATATCGTCCTCGGAGAAGTTGATAGATAAGCCAGTCATGGAATCTCCCGCCACTCCCCTCTCCCGCACGGACAGTCCGCCGCCATCCCCGGCACGCTGGACCATGCCCGGCATCGGCTTGCTCAAAGGCCTGGTCGTGACCGGCATGAACATGCTGCAAAGCTATTACCGCAAGGATCGCATGACCACCGTGCAGTATCCCGAGCAACGCGCGCCGATCAGCCCGAACTTCCGCAATTTCCCGTTTTTGGTCTACGATGGGGACGACGCCATGGCGGGTCTGCGCTGCACCGCGTGTGCGATCTGCGAGAAGGAATGCCCGCCGCAGTGCATCTACATCGTGTTGGACCGTGATGAAAACGGCAAGTCGCTCAAGCGCCCCAAGGTGTTTGATATCGATGTCTCCGTCTGCATGAACTGCGGGATTTGCGCCGAGGTCTGCCCGTTTGATTCCATCTACATGGATGGCGAGTATGAATTGAGCACCTCGGATCGCTTCGCCGGCTTGTTGTTCAACAAGCAACGCCTGGCACGCTCGACCAACTATCACGCCAAGCTCCGCCCGCTGCAGGCCGCCGAAGTCGCCGCCCGTCGCAAGGCCGAGGAAGACAAGAAACTCGCCGCCCAGGCCGCCAAGGTAGCCAAAGCCAAGGCCGACAAAGAAGCCAAGGACAAGGCTGCCTTGGAGCAAGCCGCCGCTGCCGAGTAGGCAACGCTCCCGAGGAACTTGGCAGCGGTGAGGCCGAGATAAGGAGCGACGACAATCTTGTCGTCAGGGCGGAGGAAAATCCATGGTCGAGCGCCACCGGCACCGACCATGCACGACTCCTCTACAAGCACCACAAGTGGGGTGCATCCTTACGGAATTGAAGCGGATTTTTCGGAGCTGCACGTGGGTTCCTGGAATTTTCCGACTTACTCATTGACAAATTGGGTAAGGTGGGGCATGTTCACGCCGTGCTCGCGAAAATCACCAGCAAACGACAGGTCACGTTCCCGGCCGCAGTGCTGGCCGCACTCGGGGTCGGACCGGGAGACCGCTTGGAGATCCTAGAATCGGCTGACGGCTTCCTGCTGCGGCCCCGCCGGGTGGACCGTGCCAAATTGGCGCCGTTGCGCGGCTCGCTTCAGCCGGGAACGGTTCCGTTTGATCTCCATTCATTCCGCAACCACGCGCATGAACCCTCGCTACGGGATTGACACCTCCATTCTGGTGCGATTGCTCACCGGCGAGTCAGCCGTGGAGTTTCAGAAAACCGTGGGTGCTTTGGAGCGGATTCTGGCGCACGAGCCAAGTGCCGAAATTTTCGCCTCCAACCAAGTCATTGGCGAAGCCTACATTGCCGTGCAGCATCACTACGGAGTGACCAAGGTCGACGCGCGCTCCGCGCTACTCTCCGTGTTTTCCAGCGGTTTGGTGTCGCCCTTGAACGGCGCAAGCGCATTGGCCGCCATTCGCTCCACCAGCGGTTGCGGCCTGTTGGATCGCTTGATCGTTGACGATTATCATCAACAGGCATTGGTGACCCTGACCCACGACCACAAAATGGCCGCCCTGCCGGATGCCCGTAAGCTGTGATCTCTCAGTTACCCAGGGCTCAGCCGCCGTGGCGGCCAGCGGTCTCCCCGATGATCCCTGATGCTTCCTGCTGGTCGGTATCCTCTTCGTCGCTGGCGGCGGATACCTCGGTTGCTTCCAGGATCCGGCTGATGGCCGTGCTGCGGAAGAACAACCACGGGACGTTGGGAATGCTCCGTAGCAGGATCCCGCCCTGGGCGCTGTAAATTTGGATGGTGCCGGCACCACAGAGCAGCAATTCGAGAAAATCGGGGTAGCTGGTGATGATGCGTTTGGCGCCGCGTCCGAGTGAATCATCCTTGCTGAGCATGGCGATATGTTCGATTTCGTTGTGACCGATACGCCACCGCTGGTTGACGTGCGCATTGATGCACATGATGAGATAGAGAGTGCCGCCAAACACCGCGAAGAGAAATTGCCAGTCGCGTGACACAACCGGATTTCTGACACTCAGGAATTGGCCGATGTGATCGAAGAACAGCACGTGTTTGGCATCCTTGAGCCATAAGATGCAGAACACGCTGGCGATGATGGTGACAGCCCATGAAATGGTCAGATTGCGGCTAAGGTCAAAACCCATGGCCATCAGCACGGTCAGCAAGGTGATGACGATGACCCAGCCCTGGGTCTGCGGGCTGATCAGGTCACCGAGCAGCGGGAACAGCGCTGTCACGAAAATCAGCGGCCAAACATACAGGAATTTGGGATAGCTGAAGAACACGACCTGTGACTTGTGCCGCCGCGCCGGGCTCGTCAAGGGTTTAGAGGGCGCTGCTGCGCTTGTGTCGAGCGTCGCGACTGTAGCGGCTCCGCCATTTGTGGGGACCGCAGACGCTTGCTGATCGAGGTTGTTCATGGCGGAGCTTCGGTTAGGAATTGACTGGCGGGGCGACCGTGCCGGTGACTGCTGGCGCGGGGTTACCGTGACAATCTGCACAATACCCCTTGCTGCGTCAAGGCGGGGTTGAGTTCTGCGCTTGCCTGCCCACCCAGGATGATTGGTTTAATCAGCCTCTACTATAGGAACCGCAAAGCTTTTCCAGTTTCAGCTCAACATCGGTGCGGGCATTGTCATGTTAGACCGGTTATGAATCCCTTGCACCTTTGCTTTGCTTGACGCTGGATGCCGCCATTCAAAGACTTAGAACCCTAGCCCACCATTCTCACTGCCAACTGGCGGGCCGTGAACAGGCTGCCTTGGGCGTCTTCCCGCAGCGCCCGCGCGCCGCTCGTTCGCTTCGGCCCGAAATGCCCGCGATAGGCCTCAAACACCCCGTCCACATAGGATTTCGTGCCCAGCACCAAGCCGTCGGAGAAATACCGCACCCGGCAGCGCAACAACGCGGCACGGCTCAATTTTCCCTGCCGTTGTTTCTCCGCGGCTGTCTCTTCGCTGCCAATCCCCACCCGCTTCTTTGCGCCGCCGCTACTGCCACCCGACCGCTCACGGCCGTCCTCAAACAACCAGCACCGGTACACTTCCGCCGCGCTCATCCCTTCGGCCGTGGCCGGCGTGTCCCAGGCTTTTGCTCCGCCATCCGCATGCCCGACCACCCCGCACAACCCGCTGCGTGCCGCCGTGCCGCCACCCATCGCTTCCCCGTAGCCGCTCCACCGGTAATCCTTCGGGTCTTTCACCATGCCTGCGCGCAGCGGGTTGAGGTCGATGTAGGCGGCCATCGTCCGCAGCGCCTCGCCGTCCTCCACCAGCACGCTTTTGA
>JBILFE010000243.1:0-5822 GCA_044351705.1 Luteolibacter sp.
CCTCGCAATGAGCCGACTGAACGATCTCCTCCAATCCGCTGTGGCCGATGGCCACTTGCTGGCCGCCGCCAAAGTCAATATTGATAATTTGTTAGACGGGTCGCGCAGCGCGGTGGCTGCGATGACGATTGAAGAACTGGCCAGCACCGGGGCCTGGGATGAACTCAATGACCGGTTTTTTAAAACTCTGGCCTTTGGTACCGGCGGGTTGCGCGGCCGCACCATCGGCCGGGTGGTCACCCGCGCGGAGCAGGGCGAGGGTGGACCCAACGGCCGGCCGGAGTGGCCGTGTGTGGGGACCGCCACGATGAACTATTTCAATTTAAGCCGGGCGGTGCGGGGCTTGATCGGGTATGTGCAGCGGCACGTCGGTGGCGGGCGCAAGGCACGCCTGGTGTTTGCCCACGACACACGGCATTTTTCGCGGGACTTTGCCGAATACGGCGCCAAGGTGTGCACCGAGCTGGGCTGTGACGCATGGTTGTTCGATGGGCCGCGTTCGACGCCGGAACTGTCGTTTGCGATGCGCGAACTGCGGGCGGATGCCGGGGTTGTTCTAACAGCCAGTCACAACCCGGCGCATGACAACGGATTCAAGGCGTATTTCGATGATGGCGCGCAGATCGTCGAGCCGCATGCCTCGGCCATCATTGCGGAAGTCAACGCGCTCACCAGCGAGGGTTATGAGGCGTTGCCGGCCTCGGCGCAGGGTCGCATCACAGTGCTGGGCGCGGAGATGGATGCGCGCTATGTGAAGTTGCTGCAAACGCTGCTGCTGCAGCCATCATTGTTAGGTGGGGATTTGCCGCGGATTGTTTTCACCAACCTGCACGGCACCGGAGGACACCTCATCGTGCCGATGTTGCGCGAGTTTGGCTTTGAGGTGCAGACGGTGGCAGCACAGGATGTGTTGGACGGTCGTTTCCCAACCGTGGCGTCGCCCAATCCGGAAAACGCGCCGGCTTTGCAAATGGCGATGGATCTGGCGGAGACCTCGGGCGCGGAGATTGTCATCGGCACGGATCCGGACGCCGACCGCATGGGAGTGGCGGCGCGGGATGCCGCGGGACGCCTGGTGTTGCTCAGCGGCAATCAAATCGGCTCGCTGCTGGCCTGGTATCGCTTGAAGACAATGTTCGAGCTGGGATGGTTGACCTATTCCAACCGCAGCCGCGCGGTGCTGGTCAAGACCTTTGTGACGACCGAACTGCAACGCGCGATCGCAGATGGTTTCGGGGTGGGGGTGGTGGATACTCTAACGGGTTTTAAATACCTGGCGGAGAAACTGCGCAAATATGAGGAGGCGATTCCCGCGGAAAAGAAGGGCGACTATCGCTCGTTGAGCCAGGAGGCGACGCGGGTGTTGCGATTGGAGTATTCGCGGTTTTTCGTGTTTGGCGGCGAGGAGAGTTACGGATACCTCGGCAGTGATGCGGTGCGGGACAAGGATGCGAATGGCGCGGCGTTGATGTTTGCGGAGGTCGCGGCTTATGCCAAGGCGGCGGGAAAAACGCTGCCGCAGTTGATGGATGATATCTATCAGGAATATGGCTATCATCTGGAAATCGGCAAATCGTTGGTGATGGAAGGCGCTGACGGCGCGGCTCAAATCCAAGCGTTGGCGAATTCATACGCGGTGCAGCCGCCCGCGATGGTGGATGGCGCGGCGGTTGTGCGTCTGCGCGATTTTGCCAAGCAGGATTTGTACGATCAGGAAGGGGATCTGCTGCCCAAGGAAAAGATGTTGTTTGTCGATTTGGCGGATGGGCGGTCCTTCGCGGTGCGCCCGTCCGGCACCGAGCCGAAAATTAAATACTATCTCTATGGCAAGGCCGCCCCCGGCGGGGACTTGCCAGCGGCCAAGGCCAAGGTCCAGGCCGGCTTGGAGGGTTTGTGGCTTTGGATTGCCGAGGATGTCGAAAGAAGGAAACGCCCGGCCTGATCGCTCGTCTTTGTTGCCAGCCGTCTCCTGCCAGGCAGGTTTGCCCGTGGCGGGAGTGGAGGCGGATGCTAGAAAGGAAAATAGAAACCACGGATTTCACGGATTACACAGATTATGAAAGAGTTAGGCATTTCATGACATTCACTATTTGGGTGGGCCTGAGACTTGATAGATCAGGACCATCCTATCCGTGTAATCCTGTTCAATCCGTGAAATCCGGTGGTAAAAAAAAGCCGCTGCAACCTATTCCATTTTCCTTTTTAGGATAATGTCTCACACGCTGCGGCACTCACCGCCTGCCGCCTCAAAGGGCCGCATTCGCTCCGGTGGTGCTGGAGCGCCCGGCTTACTTGTTGGTTTTTTCGAGGTCGATGCCCAGCGCGGCCAAGCGCTGCGCATGGACGGTTAGACGCGATGTGAAGTGGCCGAAATCGCGGGTGGCCGGCGGCGACCACACCACTTCGGCCAAGGCGCAGGCGCGGGGGTAAACCAAGCGTTCGATTTCCACTGCGGTCGGGTGGTTGTCGGTCCACATCTGGGCCTGGGCACCGAGGATGTGCACGCCCTGCTCGGGTGTTAGATCCTTGGAAACCGGCTCAAAGGCGTAAACTTTTGCCAGCGGAGTGGTGGCTTCGGGATAGTCGAAATACAAATGGCTGGTGGGTGCCATGACGACGTCATGGCCAGCCTTGGCGGCGGCGACATCAGCCCGGGCTACAGGGCGCCAAGCCATGACGGTGGCGTTGGCGGGCAAGCCGCCGTCGAGGATTTCGTCCCAACCGATCAGGCGACGGCCTTTAGCCGCGAGGATCTTTTCGATGCGGCGCGTGAAGTAGCTTTGCAATTCCTCCTCGGTTTTCAAGTTCTCGGCCGTTTTTTTCGCCTGGCACAGCGGGCATTTCCGCCAATGGTCCTTGGGGCATTCGTCGCCGCCAATGTGAATGAACGTGGAGGGGAACAGATCCATCACTTGGGTGAGTACGTCCTCGATAAAACCGTAGGTCTTCTCGTTGCCCACGCAATACTCCCAGCGGTCCCACTCCATCGACTTGTGCGGCACCGGGCAGTCAAACTCCGGATAGGCTGTCAGGGCCGGCGTCGAATGGCCGGGCATGTCAATTTCGGGGACGATGGTGATGTGGCGTTCGGCTGCGTAGCGGACGACCTGGCGTACTTCATCCTGGGTGTAGTAGCCTGGCTTGACACCGCGCTTCGGGTGGCCCATCTGGCGGGTGCCGCGGGTGAACGGTTCGATGAGTTTGGGATAACCCTTGATTTCGAGGGGCCAGGTGCCGAGGTCCGTGATGTGCCAGTGTAGAGTGTTGAACTTGTGGATGGCCATCAGGTCGATGAAACGCAGCAGCATGGGCAACGGCTGGAAATCATGTCCGGTGTCTAGCATCAGACCGCGCCACGCAAAGCGGGGGGTGTCCTTGATGCGAACGCAGGGAATCTGCCAGGCAATATCGGCCACGACCTGGCTGGCGAAGATGGCGGGCGGCATCAGTTGGCGGAGGGATTGCACCGCATGGAAAAGCCCGGCTTGCGTCGGCGCTGCCAGATCGATCCGCTCCGGAGTAACGGTGAGCAAGTATCCCTCGGTCCCCAGCTCGGTTAGATCGGTATCCTGCACGAGAACGATGGCTTGGCGGGTCGTGCCGCTGCCAGCGGCGATGTCCAGCGCGAAGCCGCTGGCAGGCTTGAGATAGCCAGCCAGTTGCGTCGCGGTCGCTTGGCTGGCCGCGTCAGCGACGATGGCGGTTGCGGCAGTGAGAGTGAATGTGCCCGGGCCGGCCTCCATCACTGCCGGGCAGGGAATCAGCGCGGGCGCGGGCGGCGCTTCGACCGCACGGGCTCCGCCGTCGAGCCACAACAGGTTGGCTGCCATCAGGGAGATGAAAGCAAAATGGGAAAATCTCATGGCAATTCGTTACCGACAAGTGGACCCAACTCCCTCGCAACGTCAAGCCCTATCGCTCCCGGGATCGGCTTCACCGCGAAGGTTCAACTATGTGACAGAGAAATAATCACGGGTTGGCAGGGACGCACCTCCGGGGCGTCCGGTGGGGGCAGGGCCGCCACGATGAAAACCTTTCGCGGCGATTTCAGTCGGCCATTGGGCGATTCGGCCTAACAATACCACCTTCACCTCGTCCCAGCCGGACCGTTTGGAAAACGGTCCCTGCCAAGTCGTCATATTGAGGATTGCGCCTTGTGCCCGGGAGTATTGATCTCGAAAGGATTGCGCTTGTAATCGAGGTGCGGGCACCGATGCTGAGTCGGTGCTTGAGAGACGGGAGGCGTTCCGAGACGCGTTGGTGAAGTGGTTTGGCCGGCATGGGAAGGACTATCCGTGGCGGCGGACGCGGGATGGCTATGCCGTGTTGGTATCGGAGGTGATGTTGCAGCAGACGCAAATCGCAACGGTCTTGGGCAAAGGCTATTATGTGCGGTTTTTGGAGGCATTTCCCGATGTATCGTCCCTGGCTGCGGCCGATGATGAGCGCCTGCTCAAGGCCTGGGAAGGACTGGGCTATTACCGGCGGGCAAGGATGTTGCGGGATACGGCCCGGGCGCTGCTAACAAAACACGGCGGGGTGTTTCCGCAAACCTTGCAAGAGTTGTTGGAATTGCCGGGCATCGGGCCATATACGGCGGGTGCCGTGCGGGCGTTTGCGTTTGACCTGCCAGGGGCGCTGGTGGATGGCAATGTGGCGCGGGTGTTGGCTAGATTGATGGATTTCAGCGCTCCGATAGATGATGTGAGGGGACAACAACAACTGTGGCAATGGGCGGTGGACATGGAAGACCCGCAGTCACCGCGGATTTACAACTCGGCCTTGATGGAGTTGGGGCAACACGTGTGCCGGCCAGGTGTCCCGGACTGCGGCAACTGCCCGGTGGCCGCTTTTTGCAAGGCGACAACGCCGGAACGCCTTCCAGTCAAACGCCAAAAAACCACGATCACAGAGGTGGCGGAGCATGCGCTCTGGGTGCGCGATGCCCGCGGGCGTTTGTTGTTGCATTGTGAAGACGGGCAGCGGCGTACCGGCCTCTGGAAGTTGCCGACCCGCGCCGCAGAGGAGCTTTGCCATCTGCCGATAGTGATGGAGCTGCCTTATGCAATCACCCGTTACCGGGTGCGATTGCGGGTGCACGACGGGGGGCGCGCGAAGGTTGCGCTGGTGGCAAGTGAAGCGTGGGTGCAATTGCAAGCCTTGTCACGCCTGCCGATGCCGGCGCCATTCCGCAAGGTGGTCGTGAATTTGTTGGGAAAATCGGCAAATCAGATGTGACTTCGCCGCAGCAATGTGGTTTGTTTGCTGTCGATGGAGAGTACAATCAGATCGTGGGCATTTTTGTTGGCAGGCATGCTGGTACAAAGTTGTATGCAGGTGCCGCCGCCGGACCCGGCAAAGCCAGGCCCTGAAGCGCGGCGCATCGTGGCGGATCGGATCGGCGCCGTGGTCCTGACGAAGGGCGACAGTATCCATGCCTGGGCAGACCGGCGCTTTGCCAAAATGGATTCCCATGCAGATGTGGACGGGGGCTCGGCCACCCCGATTTCAGCGGATGGGTATTTCCTAACAGCCGACCATGTGCTGGAACGGGTGGGCAAGGGGCGCAATGTTTTCGTGCTTTATCGGTGGAGCGGCACCTTGGTGACGGCCAAGGCGCGCATCGTCTGGAGGTCAGGCTCCGCGGACTTGGCATTGTTGAAGGCTCCGCTCAAAACCCCTTATTTTTACCAATGGACACCGCCACAGCAATGGCTGCCGGAGGGAACCCGGGTGATTCACGGCGGGGTGGCCACTGGCTTGAAGACCGTCACCGGTAAGATGGCGACTTCGCTGCCCCCCGAAAATCGATTCACTGGGGG
>JBILFE010000245.1:0-5791 GCA_044351705.1 Luteolibacter sp.
CGTCAACCTCAAGACCGGTCAAGGGTTGTGGATTGTTTAACCACTGAAGGCACTGAGGACCACTGAACCCACAGATCTAAAGTGGCATATTTCAACATTTTCAGTGGCCTCAGTGTAATCCGTTCTTTCAGTGGTTTTCTTGGTTCGCGTGACCTTGGTCCCCCGCGTTGTCACCCATGCGCATGCGAAGAGAACCTGCGATTCTGCAACGGAGGCAGGTTTGTTAGAAAGCCTGTTGCTGCGGACATGCGAGCGCTTCACGGCAGGGCTTCGACAGCCACGCGCAGGAAGCCGCGAGCACTGGCGCCGGCAAGCCGGAAACTTCGATAGACGTAGCCCGTTGGCGGCGGCGTCAGGCCGCTGGCTTGCAGCGTGGTCGGCTGGACCGGGGCCTGGAATTGATCAGTTAGGTTAAGACTTCCCTGGATGCGGTAGCGGATGCCGTCGATGTCACTGGCAGGTGCTGGGGAACCGGTGAAGTCCGGGGCGTTGCTGCGGACAAGGAGGGTGAGGAGCAGGCCGGGTTGGTTGGAGGCATCGCGGGTGTAGAGCTGCTGGTGACCGCGTGAGGCGGCATTCGCGGGGTCACCAGCAAGAGCGAACTCGACTATGTTAGAAACGCCGTCGCCATCCGAGTCGTCGAACTTGCCGGCACCCCCAATGCCGTGGGCGGCAGCCCAATCGGTATAGGGATCGTTGGCGGCGGTGAGCGTCACAAACTGGCCGGACTGGCTGCCGTTGGAGGTATCGTCGTATTGGATGACAAAGGTATTGCTGCCCAGCGTGACGGTGCCGTGGTTAGGGAGGCCAACGAAAGTGCCGCCATTCCAGTTGTGGCCGCTGTAGTCGATGAGCGTGAGCTTGGTGCCGGCGGCGATTTTATCGTTAGGGCCGGTCTCCTGCAATGCTAACAACGAACTGGTTGAGATGGTTAGATTGCCATGGGTGATGACTCTATCGGCGGCGGGAGCGGCGGAGGTGGACGAGACGTCGAGAAGCAGGTTGGCGCCTGCGGCCAGGTTCAAGGCCTGGGTGGTGAGGGTGCCGATGGCACCTGGCATGCCGGGCCTGAGGGTGCCATTCACGGCCATGTCACCGGTGGTGCCGCTACCGCCGAGCGTGGCGGGTCCTGCCACGGTGGTCAGTGAACTGTAGGCGATGCTGGCGGTGCCGCCGAGGATCAGGGTGCCGGCTGCAACGGTGGTTGGGCCGGAGTGATAGGAGTTGCCAGTGAGGGTGAACGTGCCGGCGCCAATTTTGGTTAGGCCGCCGTTGCCACTCAGTCCGCCGCTGAGAGTGGTGCTGGTGTTGTCGGCACCGGTGGTGAGGGTGGCATCCTCAACGATGACGCTGCCGCTGCCTTCGAGCGAACCGATGGTTTCGCTCGAACCGGGCGCGGCCCAGGAGCCGCCGACCTGGAGTTGGGCGTACGGATGGGCGAGTGAAACCCGGCTCTGGTCGCTGATGGCTTGGCCTTTGGACAGGATCAATCTGGCGTTATCGCCAAGAATGGTGGGTCCTTGATAGGTATTGGCACCGTCGAGGAGCAGGGGAATCCTGGTGACGCTCAACCCGCCACCGCCGCTGATCACACCGTGGAAAGTTTGGATGCCGCTGCTGGCTATGGGCACGGTAAGCGAGAGTGTGGCCGCACCGAGCATCACCTGGCTGTTAGAGCCACCCTCGAGGCTGCGCGCCGACAAATTGCAGCCGTTGAGATCCAATGTAGCGGCAGCGTCCGCCGCCAGCACGATGGAGGTGGCCGGGGAGAGGGAGCCGGCCTCCGCCAGCCTGAGGGTGCCGCCATCGATCCGGGTTTCGCCGGTGAAATCCGATTGGTTTGTCAGGGTGAGGGTGCCGGTGCCGACCTTGACCAGTTTGACAGGGTTGGTCGCGCCCTGCTGCCAGATTTTGCCACTGAAGGTGGTTGAGTTGTGATTGGCGCCGACGGTGAGGGTGGAGGCATTGTAGGCCCACAGGAGGCCGCCGCCGGCCAATGAGCCGATGGTTTCGCTGGCATAGAGGAAGATGTCGCCATCGGCCACGACTGCAGCCGTGTCGGCGATGGCGGTGCCGGAATTCAGGCTAACAGCGCCCGCGGTGACCCGCAGTTGGCCGGTGAACGTGTTGGTGCCGGTGAGCACCCAGAGACCGGGACCGGTCATGACGACCTCACCGGTGCCGGAAATTTTGCCGCCATAAACCACGGGCGATTCGAGCGGCGCGCCGACCGTGAGGGTCGCTGAGCCCAGGATCGTCTCGCAACTGGTGCTTTCGGAACTCGCAAGGGAGGCGATGGTCAGAGGGTGTCCGTCGAGGTCGAGCCGGGACGGGCCGGCGGCATGAGTGGTGAGCATGACCGACGACTGCGGGTGGAGCGAGCCGCCGGGGCCGATGTGGAGTGTGCCGTTGGCGATGGTGGTGGTTCCGCGGAAGGTATTGGTGCCGGTCAAGGTCTGGGTGCCGCCGCCGATGATGCGCAGCGAGCCGTTGGCGATCACTCCGCCGAAGGTATGGCTGCCACTGCCATTGATGGTTAGGGTATCGAGGGCACCGCCAAGCTCGACACTTCCGCCCAGCGGGCCGCCACCGGTTAGACCGGCAACCTCGAGACCGTAGTTGGTCACTGCCTTGGTGCCAGCCACATTCGCAAGAGTCAAAACACTCGCGGCGGGAATGGCGGAACCGGGCAATGCATACAAAGCTCCCTCATTGATCACCGTCGGGCCGGTGTAGGTATTGGCCCCTTCGAGCCGCAGCGTGCCGGGGCCTGCCTTGACCAGGGATCCGCTGCCGGAGATCACGCCTGCAAAGGCGCATTCCACGGCGGGTCTTACAGTCAAGGTGGCGCTGCCGAGGGTGACCAGCGAGCCGCCTGCGCCCCACAGCGAGCCAAGGGTCTCGCTGGTGCCGGCAAGATCGAGTGTTGCGCCCGCGGCTGACAAACTCACATATCCGTCGTCGGCGATGGCGGCACCGCCAGAAATTCTAACGATTCCGGCGGCGATCTGGATTCCGCTGTTGGGTTCGCCGATGCCGCCACAGAAAAAGGTGCCGGTTCCGGTCTTGGTGAGTTGGCCGGTGTAGCGGCCGTAGAAGGCGCTGTCGTCGTTGCTGCCGCCCAAGGTCAGGGAACCGGCGATGGTGGCGTTGCTGCCGCCGATGAGGGAGGCGACACTTGCGCCTAACACGTCGGTTTCCAAGCGGGGAGATCCAGCGGGCCCGAATTCGAGAGCCGAGGAGGCGGGGAGCGCCTGGCCGAATTCGGTGCGCAGGGTGCCGTCGTGGATGATGGTGGCGCCGCCATAGGTGTTGGATCCGCGCAGGGTGAATGTGCCGGAGCCATTTTTTGTTAGATTGCCGGCACCGGTGATGGTGCCCGCATAGGTTGATGAAATGTCGCTGGTGCCGACCGTCAGGGTGTAGGTGCCGGTTTGCACGGTGCCGTTACCTGTCAGGCCGCCGAGAGCGACCGCATTGTTCAGGCGCAAGGTGACGACGGCTTGGTTGGTCAGGGCGAAGGTGCTAACCGGGAAGGAACACTGCTCACTGAGTTGGATCTCGCCGCCTTGCAGGTTCACGGCCCCCTGGAAAGCGGGGTTCAAACCGGTTAGGTTGAGCGTGCCGGTGCCGGTCTTGACCAAGGTGCCGTCGCCGGCCAGCGTGCCGCCGAAGGTGCTGGAAGCATTGTCGGCTCCGGTGGTGAGATTGCCTTCGAGCACGAGGGTGGAGTTGGCCTGGCCGGTTAGAGAGCCGATGGTCTCGCCATCCGGGCCGACTTCGAAGAAGATTGGAAAAGGCGGCGCGAGGATCACGGCGCTGGTGTCGGCGATGGCGTGGCCGCCCTCGACGCGCAGCCGGCCGCTGCGCAGCGTGGTGGGTCCGGTGTAGGTGTTGGCACCTGTTAGGATGAGGCGCGCGCCGTTCCAGCCGTCTTTGGTTAGGCCGCCGCTGCCGCTGATGGACGTGGAGCAAACCACGTCCGATGCGGGCGAGTTGAGGCCGTTAAGGGTGAGGGTATGGGTGCCGAGGAACACCTGGCCGCCGCTGACCAAGCCGATGGTTTCATCGGCATCGAGGGTCATGGAAGTGGAATTGCCGGCGGGCATGTGGACGGTTAGAAAATCGCCGAGCGCGTTGCCGCCTTGGATGCGGAGGGTTCCCTGGTCGAGCCACAGGTGGCCGTTGGTGGTACTTGAGCCGTCGCCGCCGAGGCTGAGTTCGGCGCTGCCGGTTTTGCGCAGTCCGCCTTCGATGAGCAGGTTGCCGCCGTAGGTGATGGCCGCGTTGGTGCCGCCGAGGGTGAGGGTGGCGTCGCTTTCGATCACGGTCCTGGACTCGGCACCCGCCAGGGTGCCGATGGTTTCGTTGTCCGCCACCCGCAGGGACCCATGGGTGGAGAGCACAATGTCGTTGGTGTCGGGCAGGGCGTTGCCGCCCGCCAGGATCAGACTGCCACCGACGACAAGAGTGGTTCCGGCGAAGGTGTTATTTCCAGTTAGAACGACCGCGGAGCTGCTGGGAACGGTCAAACCGCCGAGACCGCCGACCGGGCCGCTGAGCGTGAGCAAGCTGTTGACCAAGGAAATGATGCCGCCGCCTGGATTGAGCCAGACGGAGCGTTCGGAGGAATACTCCAAATTGGGTGTTCCATCCCATAGGAACAGGGTGCCGGCGGTGGTGTCCGAGCCAAACACCAGCGCGCCGCCCTGACCTAACGGTTGCGCCAGACCCTGGTTGCCGAGGGTGGTAACCTGGAGCGTTCCGGCGGCGATGGTGACCGTGCCCACGAAGGTGCTGGCCCCCTTGAGAAAGGCCGTTCCAGTGCCGGTTTTGGTGAGGTTGCCGCTGCCGCTGATGACCCCGTCGAAGCCACTGTAATGATTGCCCGCCCCGATGGTTAGAGTGCCGCCGCCAAGGGCGACCTCGCCCTGGGATGTTTGGGAATTGAGGGCACCGATGGTTTCCGTGGAGCCGGCGAGATCGAGAATGGCGTTGCCGTTGAAGATGATGGTGCCGGTATCTACGATGGCCTGGCCACCTTGCAGGCGCAAGGTGCCGCCGGTGAGATAGGTGTTGCCGGTGAAGGTGTTGGTTCCGGCCAGGGTGAGGGTGCCGCCGCCTGATTTAGTTAGACCGCCGGTGCCGGCGAGGGTGCCGGTGAAGGTGGTCGAGGCCGCGCCGCCGACCGTGAGCCGGGCGCCGCCGAGGGCGACGCTGCCGCCGCCGCTTAGTGATTCGATGCGCTGGTCGATATTGCCGAGATCGAAGGATGTACCGGGGGCGTTGGACAATTCGACGGGCCAGAAGTAAAAGGCGTCTTGCATGGCGGTGGCGACCGTGCCCTGTTCGATTCTGAGGGTGGCGGCGGTGGCGGCGGCGGCGGATACTGTTAGAACACCACTGCCTTGTTTTACCAGGGTGCCTGGTCCGGACCAACGTCCGGCAAAGGTGGTCGACGTGTTGTCGCCGCCGAGGGTGAGCGTGTGGCCATGGAGATCGACCAACTGGCCTGAGGAAGTCGCCGTGAGCGAACCGATGGTTTCGTCGGTGGTGAGTTCGAGGATTGCATCATTGACCAGGCTGACGCGGCCTGAGTCGGGCAGGACATGGGTCCCGGCAAGCCGCAGGGTGCCGCCGCGGATGGTGGTTAGACCGGTGTAGGTATGGCTGCCGGACAATTCCAGCGTGTGGCCGCCATCCTTGGTGAAGCCGCCGCTGCCGCTGATAGATCCGGCATAGCTGGTGGTGCTCGCTATGTTCGAGTTCACGCTGAGGGTGCCTGAACCTA
>JBILFE010000246.1:0-5788 GCA_044351705.1 Luteolibacter sp.
ATTGTCATGGAACAGGTTGCAGGTGATCCGCAAACCCTGCGCCATCCAATCCATCCAGATCGCGCGGCAGGTCCTGTAGATGTGATTCCTGCTGATAGTGACATCGATGGCGGCATGGAATTTGATGCCTGCCATTTCAGCGCCGTCGAGCACGCCCTGGTTACCAATGTCATGGATGGTATTTCCGGACACCACGCTGAACACGGCCCCAAGACTGCCGACGATGCCCGCCTGGAGGCAGTTAGAGATGGTATTGTTCCGAACCATGTGGTGACCGATGTTTTCCTTCGTCCAGCCGTTTTTCCGAGCCAGGTCGATTGTCCGGAAATATCCCTCGTTCGATTCGCCCTTGTTGTCCCATTCGTCGCCGTATTTGCCGAGCGTAACGCCGACACAGGTGGAGTGACTGATCACATTGTTCTCAATGATCCAGCCCTTGCTCCAGTGGGTTCCGATCAGTCCGATCTGCTCGGCAGTGGGTGGCGACCACGGCGTGGCCGCATGGCGCAGGGTGAATCCGCGCACCGTGAGGTAGTTCCTGCCCGGCTTGTCCGGATAGAACACCGTCTTGCGCACATTGATCTCAGCCTCTTGGTCGTTTGGATTGACGCCCTTGAACTGCGCCCAGATCGTGGTGTTGCTGTCGTCCACCTGCGCGAACCACAGCAGATTGTCGGTGGCTGGATTCAGCACGTCTTCCTGCCTCTTGGCTTCCCGCAACCATTTGCTGTTGAGATACACTGCTCCCGTATGGTTTGTCAGCGATTTGTTATACCAATCGCCATGGACGAGGTCGCTGTAGGGATTGAATTTTCCGAATAGCGTGTTAGGTAGAGTGACTTTCCATGTGTCGTTCTGGACCTTCTCCCAGTTCTTTGCGACTTCCGAGCCTTTGATCTCGACCTTCTCGCCGGGTGCTGCCTGATAGACGATGCGCTTCACATTGGACTCACCGCCGCGCGGCGGGTTGATCCGCTCGCGGTAAACGCCCGCATGCACGGTGACGGTATCGCCTGGTTGGACGAGATCGGCGGCACGTTGGATGGTCCGCAACGGCTCGGTCTTCGTGCCACGCTGGCTATCCTTGCCGGTGACGGCAACATGATACTCGGCGGCGTGAAGCCCTGCCAGCGGCAGCAACACTGCTGCCAGCCCGGTCAATACTGTAGATTGCTTTTTCATATGATGGTGGATGGTGCATGGTGGATGGTGGATGGTGGATGGTGGATGGTGGATGGTGGATGGTGGATGCGACGGCGCTTCTTCTACGATGCACTATCACCGATCCACCATCTTCTATCAGCGGCGGCGGTGCTGCCATAGAGCACGAAATTCTGCCGGGCGCGCGCCCTGCCACGCGAGAATGTGTTGACCCGGGCGATGCCATGCACCGCGGTTAGATCGAGTTTATATATTCCGTTGACAACCCCGTTGGCAAAGGTCGGGCCGTATCCAATGGCGATCTTGCCATCGGTGAGGGTTTCTAACTGATCATCGTTGGTGGGCGCGCCACCGGCAGTGGCTTTTGCCGGCACGGTCGCCGACGCCGGTGCCAGCGCGACCGTCTTGAACCCGGCGGATCCCACGGCCTCGGTGACCACATAGGCATCGTCGCCCACATTCAAGGTCAACTGTTTTTGTTTGCGGGTGATGGTTATAGCTGACTTTTTACCGGCAACCATGTCACGGTGCTTGTGCAAGTCGGCCACTGTGCGAACCGGTTTGTCGTTGCAAGCGACGATCACATCGTCCTTTTGCAGTCCGGCCATGATGCCCGGGATTGGCCCCGGCAGCGCGAGCGCGGCGAGCATGAGGGTTTTGGCGATTGGTGATTTCAGGGGATAGCCGGGCATGCTGAATTTCATGGTTTCATGGGATCTTGCATCCATTTGTTTTCTCTGATAGATATTTACTTTATTGCGCATTTTTTCCGAGCATATTGACCACATCCGCCGTGCGGGACTTTGGCGTCACCGTCAGCGTTGTCAATTTGCCATCGCGCAATTCGCCTTCCACAATGGTGTTGAGCGGCGCATGGAGCTTGAATGAGACATTCCACTCTTTTGGCCAGGCTGGAAACAGATAGATCTTTTTGCCGTCAGCCTGCAGCAGCATGGCCTGCGTCGTGTTGAGAATATTGCCGCCGTGGCACTGGTCCGGGACCCAGTCGTAGTTCGGTCCCCAGAAGGCCGGGAAGCGACTGCCACCGTGCTTGCTCGACGCATTCTGAACCAGCATCGCCCTGGCCTCATCGGTCAATCCCAGCATGGCCGCCTGGATCGCCGACTGCTGCCAGCCGTTAGTTGCCTTTTCGACGCGGGCCGAAAAGGTGTTGCGTCCGGTCTCGAGATCCGGTTTGCCGATGCCGTAAATCCGAAACGGAAACACGGTATATAACTCGGGATTTTCACAGTTGCCCCGCCCCTCGAACTTTTCCGCTGGCAGGACGTATTTCTTGCCGCCCTTTTCGGTCATGGGGATTGCGGGGATCTCCTGCTGGAAACGCGTCCAGCGCTGCCGCGCCGTGGCATCGGTGAGAGCCGGCGGCAAGGCCACGAGGCGCCCGAGCACGACGCGCAGCGCGGCGATATCCGTGGTGGGATTGATGACGCCGCTTTGATAGGTTTCGACCGCCTGGGCCGGGCTGATGATCAGCTTGCCCGCCGCGTCGCGCTTGAAGCGGGTGTCGAAATGGAGGACCATGGCATCGGTCCAGGGCAGCAACTGCTGCTTGAGAAACTGCTGGTCCTGCGTGTGTTCGTAGTAGTCGAACATCATCATCGACAGCTCGAGCCCGCTCGACCAAATCCAGCGGATGTATATATTGACCATGTCGGAGGGCTGTTTGCCGGAGCGGTTCCAGCCGTAGTCGCCATTGCTCATCAGGCCCCAGAAGCTCATGGTTTCGGTGGCGTAGGCACCCTCGCAATTGAACCAGAGACGGTTGCGCGCCTTGGCCAGTTCGAGGGTGTTGAAATACATGTTGAAGAGCGGCCGCATGAGGTCGTAATCGCCTGCGGCGAGCATCGGCCAGTAGGGCAGCCGTGTATTCTGATACCAGTAGTCACCGCCCCAGGAGCGCCAATCCGGATCGGATGTGGCGTTGTCGCCATTGCGGTTCTCGACGGTGAAAATCGAGCCGTTGAACTTGATGGCGAGCGCGCCTCTGCCCGCGCAGGCGTTCATCCACCGCTGTAGCGTATAGCCGCGCGTGACGGTTTCCGCCTCGCCGCCGCCGCTGATGCGGATCCAACTGCGGTTCCAGAATTCGCGCCACCACTGCTGGTGATCGGCGCGGCTTTTGGCAAGGTCAACGGCATCCGCGGTCCGGATGGTCTTGTCCAGTTGGGAGAGCCAGGCCTGTTGGGTCGGGGTCTGGCCGGTTAGCGGATAGATGGAAACACAGTGCGACTTCGCCGGATTGATGGATTTGAGCGTGTTGGCGTCGCTTTTGGCCAACCCCTTTCCGCACATCGCTGCGCCGAAGGTGCGCTTGAGCAAAGGATCCTTCAGGTTCGCCATGACCGACTCGAGCCCCTGTAGCTTCATGCCGATGGGCCACACCGAATACTCGTTGCGATGATACCAGACGACGCGCTCGCCGCCCGCCACCACGGTGTCGGGTGTGAGGTAGCACTCGATCTCCTTGGGGCGGTTGCCGCCGTCCACACCGTTCATGTGCCAACAACTGGACCATTCGTGTTCTCCAAAGAGACGTTTCTCGGTCCGCCAAACTTCCGTCTTTGCCGTGACGTCAAAGGGCTGCGGGCCGACGCATTCCACGCGGATGACCGGGCGGTTCGCATCGACCCACAGGAGGACTTTGAATGGTTGATCTTGAACTTTAGATTCTATCTCGATCATGCCGTCGCGCAGCTTCAACTCCTGGCGGAAGGGGCGCCCTTTGGCAAACGGCGAGGGCGTGAGCGTAATCCGCACACGTCCCACCTTGATGATGCGGCTGTTCTCGTCCCAGGCGTCGGTCTTGCCGATCAGCAGCAAAAGATCGCCGTTCTCTTCCACCCACGCGTTCACACCGATGTCGCCATTGCCGATCGGCATCGAACCGGAGGAGTTCTTGCTAGGCGAGTCCCAGACGACATTGCAGGCGTCCAAGGGATCAGCGGCGGCGTCTGCCGCCCGGACCATTGCGGGCAGCGCCAACCACAGCACGGTCAGCCCGGTTAACGCGAAGAATTGGCTTTTCATATGTTCAATGAGCATGGTGGGGTGTTTAGTGATGATTCATGGGGAGTTGTTTCGTCGGTACTTTCACAAGAGTCAGCGTTCCAGCAACGTGATCTCCTGCAAACACATGGCATACTTGCTGCCTTCCGGCCGGGATTGAATGCTGTCTTTGCCCCAACCGGCGGCGAAGTTGGCCGAGTAGCAAAGCCACATGGTGCGCCCGTCCTTGCTGATGAACTTGGAGGGGATATTCACGAAATACGCCTGTTCGCCGAAGTGTTTGAGATAGGTGACGAGTTTCCACGGTCCGGTGACAAGGTCGGATTCGAGGAGATAGGTGTTGAACCAGGACACGGTGTTGCCGCCGTCCGTCACGCACATGAGATACTTCTTGAGTGGCGCATTGTAGGTCATGGTCACGCAACCCATGTTGTCTTTCCAGCCGGCCAGTGGTTTGATCTGTTTGAAGTCGTGACTCCACAGCGGCTTGCCGGCCGGATCGTGGCCGGCGAAGAACTCGTATTGGGAGGCGTCGTTGATGGTTTCGATGCTGGGAGTCACGCGCACCAGATGGATCTCATCACCGGTCATCCAACTGTTATAGGCAAAGCGGCGGCCCTCGGGGCCGACCGACGCGCCGTGACCCGTTAGATAGGCCTTGCCGTCGGGCGAATGTCCCATGTTTTTGCCGAAGTCCACGAAGTGCGGCGCGCCGATTTTCAGGGGTTCGCCCTTCAAGGCGGACTCGCCGAACAAGGGTTTGGCCGGAGTGCAAGGAGTCTCGTTCCAGGTTTTACCAAAATCCTTCGACCACCGGAATCCGGGGATCGGGCCGAGCCATGGCCAGTTGTAGGGAATGTCATCGCGGATTTCCCGCCACGAGGGATGCAGGCAATAGGTGCCGTAATACCAAACGCCGTTATAGACCAGGCTGCCGCAGGGATAGCGGCCTTCATACGGGCGCGGACTGCTCTTGAAGACGCCCTGGTTGATCACTGATAGTTTGAGAGGATCCTCGCCGGTGATGGTGGCGTGGCCGGTGGCCGCGCCATCGCCACCCGAGCCACAACCCAAGCCATTGACCTCGCCATCGGTCCAGGGCGAATACAGGTTGCCATCCGACGCCCACGTCGGATACCAGGTGTCCGCAGTGGTGTATTCGGCATGCCGCCCGGTGAACTCCACACCGGCGAGCGACGCCGAGGGTTTGAACGGGCAATCCGCCGGCGGCTCCGAGCGCCACTGGCCGGTCGGGTTGGTCTTTTCCGTCGCCGACGCGTTAGAATTGGGCTCGGGTTCCGCAGCTTGTACAGTGAGTGAGGTAACAAGCACGGCGAGGCCGGCGATCAGGGTGTTCTTCATGGTGTGTGAAGTATTAAACTTTTGGTGTTCATTGTGTCTATTGCATAACAAGCACGCCAGATCCCTTGAGCAAACCACTGGCATGGGTCGCACGATACCTGCCGGGTGGTTGTGGTTGGCCACCCAGCGTAAGCTTGCTGACGCGCATCTCACCCTTGAAGCCGAGTTCAAGCGCCGCGCCTTCGGCGATGTCGATTTCGGGCTTGTCACCCAGGGCACGCGTGTTGGTTAGAACGAG
>JBILFE010000247.1:0-5787 GCA_044351705.1 Luteolibacter sp.
GCCCTCGGTGCGGAGGCCACCTTTGTCGCCCGCACCGTTGACAACAATCCCAAGCACATGGTCGAAACCTTCAAGGCCGCCCATGAACACCAGGGGATTTCCTTCGTCGAAATCTTCCAAAACTGCGTCATCTTCAACGATGCCACCTGGGATTCCGTCTACGCCAAGGAAAACCGCGATGAACAAATGCTCTTCCTTGAAACCGGCAAGCCCCTGCTCTTCGGCAAGGACAAAGCCAAAGGCATCCGCCTCAACGGCCTCACGGCGGAAGTCGTCGATGCCGCCACGGCTGCCCCCGGCGAAATTCTCATCCATCAACCCGGGCAGTCATCCCCGCTCTACTCGCATCTGCTCGCCACCATGGGGCAACCGGAATTCCCCACCCCCATGGGTGTGATCCGCCAAATCGAACGGCCCACTTATGAATCACTCGTCCACGAGCAACTCGCCCAAGCCAAAGCCAAACGTGGCCCCGGCACCTGGCAGGAACTCCTCCACGGTGACTCCACCTGGACCGTGGCGTAGCTGCAAAGTAGTCCCGGACTTCAGTCCGTTCTTTCTTCTGCAAAGTAGTCCCGGACTTTCGTAAGATCCTGCCGCAGGATGCGGCAGGCGGCACGCTGGAAGCGTGCGCCACCCTCGGCGCCCCAGGCGCAATTCCATGCGGCACATATCGACAATCAGGCCTTGTCGTTGGCGGGCCGGCGTCCTAACGTCCCCGCATGGAAACTGAATCGTCCGACCCGTCATGGCGGGTGTTGTTGACCTCCGCCGTTGGCTGCGGGCTTTGCGTCTTGTCCGGCATTTACTTTGATCGGCTCCCCCATTACCAGAATCTCGCCCATGCCTCGTACGCCACCGCCTTTCTTCTCGGCGGCTGGGATGCCGCCTTCGACACCTACGACCGACTCAAAAATTTCCGGTTGGACATTCACTTTCTGATGCTGGCGGTGGCGGTCGGGGCGGCGGCCATCGGGTCGTGGTGGGAAGGCGGCGCGCTGTTGTTTCTTTTCTCGCTGAGCAATGCCCTGGAGGCACTCGCCCTCGCCCGCACCGAACGGGAAATCCGCAGCCTCTTCCGCGATGCCCCCAAAACCGCCACCCTGGTCAACCCCGATGGCAGCGAACGCGAAGTGCCCGCAGACAGCCTGCGTGCCGGACAAACCATCCGCATTCTGCCCGACTATCAATTCCCGGTCGATGCCCGCATCCTCAGCGGCCAATCCGCCGCCGATGAATCCTCGCTGACCGGCGAGGCCGCTGCCGTCGAAAAACACCCCGGCGATACCGTCTTCGGCGGCACCCTCAACACCTACAGCCCACTCCTCGCCGAAGTGCTCCGGCCGCTCACCGAAAGCGCCCACGCCCGCATCATCCGCCTGATCCGCGACGCCCAAGCCAGCAAGGCCCCGTCCCAACGCTTCACCGATCGCTTCGGCACCAGCTATACCATCAGCCTGCTCGGCCTCACCATCGTGATGTTTTTCGTCTGGCATTTCGCGTTCGGCCAGCCCGCATTCAATTCCACGGACACCACCCGCTCCGCATTCTACCGGGCCATGACCTTGCTGGTGGTGTGCTCGCCTTGCGCGCTGGTCATTTCCATTCCTTCCGCCGTGCTCACCGGCATCGCCGCCGGTGCCCGCCGTGGCATCTTGTTTCGCGGCGGCATCGCCTTGGAAAACCTCGCCACCATCAATCGCCTCGCCGTCGATAAAACCGGCACTCTAACCAAAGGTGAGCTGGCCCTCATCAGTATCGATGCTTCCAGCCCCGGCCAGGAGGATGACGTCCTGCGCCTGGCTGCGGCACTGTCCCGGCAATCGAAGCATCCGGTGTCGCGTGCCGTTGCCAATGCCTATCTGCAAGCTCACGGCCACGACGCACCGGCCGCCGCCGCTCTCACCTCGCTGCCAGGTCAAGGCCTGCGTGGCGAAGTCGATGGCGGGATCACCGTGCTCGGCCGCCGCTCGCTGTTTGCGGACCAGCCGTGGATTCAGGCCCTGCCCGATCCCGCTCCAGGTCTAACGGAAGTTTTGGTGAGCTCCCCCACCCTGGCCGGACGCATTCTTTTCCGCGATGCGCTGCGCCCGGAAGCCGCCGCACTCGTCGCCCAACTCCACAGCCAGCATATCCGCGTCACCATGCTCACCGGCGACCGCCCGGAAGCCGCCGCACTCGTCTCCAAGGAATTGCTCCTCGATGATACCCGCGCGGGCCTGACCCCGGAAGGCAAGGTCGCCGCCATTCAAGCCTGGCGCGACGCCGGCGAACGCGTCGCCATGGTCGGCGATGGCGTCAACGATGCCCCCAGTCTGGCCGCCGCGGATGTTTCCATCGGCATGGGCCTGCGCGGCTCCGATGCCGTGCTCGAACAAGCCGACGTCATCCTCACCCAGGACAAACTCGAGCGCGTGCTGGAAGCCCTCACCTTGTCGCGCCGCTGCCGCACCATCATCCGCCAAAATGTCGCCATCTCGTTAGGTGTGGTTATTTTGTTAGCCATCTCCGCGCTGGGTTCCTGGATTGCGCTACCGCTCGGCGTGCTCGGTCACGAAGGCTCGACCGTCATCGTCGTCCTCAACAGCCTGCGCCTGTTGTGGCGCTGATTTCAGGCTTCCCAGCGGCGGATCGCCGCCAGCAGCTTTTTCTCGCGGCGGGGATCCGCAGGCAAGCCTTCATAGCGGGTCGCGTAGTGATAGCGCAACAACTCGTCACGGAAGGATAGCTCCGCGGCCAAGTGGTCAAGGTGCGTGCGCAGGGTCATGCCGGCGGCCATCGGCGCGCCATGCCGCGCCGCCGCCTGCCGCCAGGATGTTAGATAGTGGGGTGTCGGCATGACTGTGGCCACCGCGTCCGGCGAGCCGACGCTTGCCCGCTGCCGGCTCACGCCGCGCCAGAACAACAAGCCCAGCGCAGGAATGGCGCAGCCGAGGGCGAGCCACCAGGCGTTGTGAGCGGCAGACGCGGTGCTTGGCTGCGGCTGCTTCTGCGGATCCGCGTCGCTGGTGGTGCCGGGAGGAGTCTCACCGGGGGCAGCCACCTTTGAGCGCTCACCGCTGATGGCCGCCGGCGGGGTCGGATCCAGCACCACCCAGCCGTAGCCGGCAAGGCAGACTTCCGCCCAGGCATGCGCCTCCCGGGCGCGAAACACGAATAGATTACTAGATTCATAGTAGGTTCCGCCGGCCCAGCCGTATGCGACGCGGGTTGGCACCCCCAAGGCTCGGGCCAGCAAGGCGCCGGCGGTGGCGAAGTATTCGCAATGCCCGCGTTGCTCGCTGAAAAGGAAATTCTCGATGGGGTCCAAGTCCCTGGGATTGGACGAGTCCAGCGAGTATTGCAGGGTGGTGCGCAGGTGGTTGCGAAGGTTGAGCAGGCGCTGGGGCAGCGTGCCGGTGCCCGCGGCCAGGGTGGCCAACTCGCGCAAGCGCTGGGCGAAGCCAGCCAACTCCGGCAGTGCGGTGAAAACCGCCGGTGTGTCCGGCCAGACGCGGACGTCCGCGCCGTCCGGCAAATCTTCCATGCGCAGCGGCTTGGATGACACCACATAGTCATAGCCTGCCGGGTTTGGCGATGGCGGCAGCAGATACAAGCCCGCATCCAGGCGCGTCAACTGCGGGATTTCCGCAGCCACCGCACCTTGCAGTGCAGTTAGAACATTCTGGCCATTGGCATTGGAACTATGAAACACCTCATGGACGATCGCCCGGCCCGTGAAGTTTCCCAAGTGCACCAATCCTGCGGCATCCGCCCGCATCACTTCCGGCGTGCCCGGATAGACACTCCACGCCGCTTGCTCGTATTTGCTGAGCGCAAAGGCTCTAACATAGATCTGGCCGTGCAACAACTCCGCCGCATCACCCGGGTCCCGCAGCCGCAGGAAAACTTCCGGGCGGTTTCCAGGTTTTAAATGGGTGCGTTTGGGCAGTGGCCGGCGGCGTTCATCGTCCCACAAGCCATTGCCCTCGCGGGCATCAGCAGTTCTGGCGTGCAATGCCTGGCGGGCGGCGGCGGCTTGCGGGCGGAATTGGTGTTCCATCTGCAGTGCCAGGGATTCCAGCGGCTTGGGTGCCGCACTCAGCAACCACAGAAAACCACTCGCCACCGCCAACACCACCGCGGCGATGGCCGCATAATCCAGGGCACCCGCGCGCCGCCGGCCACAGGCTAACACTTCGTGCCGGCTCCGCTGGCGCACCCAGTAGCCGATGGCCGCGGCCAGCACCATCACCGCAAGACCCGTTTGCAGCAGCGGACTGCCCGCCTTGGGCGCGCCGTCTAGCAAGACATACGCGGCTGCGGTCGCCACCAGCAGGATGACCAGTTGGAAGATCATTTGCGCAGGGTGGATGGTGCCCGTGACTTGGGCTTGAACAGTTCCGGGGTCAGGACGGGCAGGCGGCGTTGCGGCAGCGCGTTTAGCCACGCCGAGGGTGGCATGTCCGAGAACACGACCAAGGTTTCATCCTCGGCGGCACGGCTGGCCGCTGCCTGCAGATTGTGGGCTTCCGTCCCCGCGGCCCGGGTGGCGCGGGCTAACACTTCCTGGCAGGCGGCCACCTGCGCCCGGGTATCCGCCGGATGCATCAGCCAGTCATCAAAATCCACACACAGTCGCAGCGGGATGCCCAGACCGTGCAAATGCCGCAGGGCGCCGCATGCCATCGATAGCGCCCGCTCGAAGCGTTCGGGGCGGATCAGGCTGCCATCCGCACCAAACGAATGAAACAACACCAGGCAACGCCGGGGATGAAATCCAGGCGGGTCCGCCTCGTGCACCACCAAGCCCGCACCCCTCGCCCACGAGCGCACCGATGTCGGCCAGTCGATGCGCCGCGGCGAGTCGCCGGGCTGCCAGGGCCGCAGCCCGCGCGGTTCACCCATCGCCTCGCCCACGGCCGCGCCGTCCACCGGCGCGGCGTCCATCAGCATGCCCGCCACGCGCAACCCGCGCGGCACGATCGGCCGCGGTAACACCAACAACGGATGCCACACCTCAAGCAACCGCCGCACCTCGAACAAACCCAGCGGAAAGTCCGAGTTCAATCGAACCCAATGTTGGTCGGCACAGGCCCGCTGCGCCACCGCCAAGCGCATCTCCAAATCTGCGGCCGAGCCCGCCGCGATCCATGCGGCGTGCCCGCCGCTGCGCTTCTTGCCCGGTAGTTCCAGCTCGATCTGGACCGCAAACGCATCCAGCAACCGGCGGGGATTGCGCAGCGTCAGCAGCGCCGGAAAAACCACCCCCGCCGCCACTTTCTCAGGCCCGTCCAATGTCACCTGCAAACCCCGCAAATTCATCCGGCCCAGCGCCCACGCCAGTCCTAACAAGCACCACGCCGCCAGACCCAATGCCGCCAGCACCCCGTCACCCCGCCACAACCCGGCGACGAAAAGGGCAAACCCCGCCCCGCCTAACACCGCGCCACGGGTGCTTGGCTGGCTGGCTGTCGCCGGCTCTGATTTTGGCATCACCGGCACCAGTGTGCATGGTTTCACCGCGATGTCACGCCTCGCGGCACTGGACCCATACAAGGACGGTTGGTGCCGGGCGTGAAGGCGCCCAACATCAAGGAGCGTGGGCATCACCGCCTAAAATGCTCCTCAAAATCCCCAAGTCAATAAAAATGTGTTCTTTTGAACATATTTCTTCCTCTGCCCCTTGATCCAGCCCCGAGGTCCCGGCCTCCATGGCACCAAGGCACCAAGGCACCAAGGCACCAAGGCCGTGATATCCGCTAGATCCGGCGCCCGGAAAACCCCGGCCCATCCCAACCGGATATA
>JBILFE010000248.1:0-5775 GCA_044351705.1 Luteolibacter sp.
ATGGAAATGCGTCCGGGCGTCGGCGCGCAGACAACGTGCGCGTGTTGTAGCGGAGGTCTGCGACTACTTTTCCACTGCGGGAAAAGTCGCGGGCCATGGCAAAGGCGCCTGTCTTGCGCACGATGCTGAAGGATGCGTCGCCTTGTAGCGGCGGTCTGCGACCGTCGCGGGCCCAGGCAAAGGCGCATCTCATTCGCATCGACGCTCATAGAGCGCCGCTACAAGGCTTTCATGGGCGCTACAAGGCGTTCCGCCCCGCGTGAAAAACGCGCGTGAAAAGCATTTGACCGGGAGTGGAATCGGGTGTCTACTGATCATTCTATCCATGTTTTACTGCGTGGTAATCCCCAAACCAAAACCAATGCATGAAGGCAATGACGAAATTCCGGTGGGTCCTGGGTTTATGGCTGTTGTGCCACCTCGGCGTCGCGGTTTGCGAAGCCCTGGTCCCACCTGTGCGCATCATGCCCTTGGGCGATTCCATCACGCAGGGGTGTTGCAGCGGCACCACGGTCCAAGGTGGCTACCGCAATAAGTTGTACCAATTGCTTACTAGCGCAGGTTACAACGTGGACTACGTCGGCACCCAGGCGGACACGGCCAATCCGGCGATACCCGACTGGGATCATCAGGGCATGGGGGGGTACCGTATCGACCAAATCCGCAGCGGCCTGGCCGGCTGGCTCAACGCCATCGACGACCCGGATGTGGTCCTGCTGCTCATCGGGGTCAATGATTTCTGGCAAGGCTACGACCTGGCCAATGTGCAAACCCGCATGAGCAACCTCATCGCGGACATCGCGACCTCACGCCCCTACGCCAGAATCATCGTTTCCAACCTCCCCCTGCGCACCGACAACGCCAGCCTCGAAGCCCTCCAAGCCACCTTCAACGATGCCCTCCCCGCCATGGTCAGCGCGCAGGTCGCGCTGGGCCGCCATGTGTCGCTGGTGGATATGCACTCCGCCTGGGTGCCGGCCGACTTGAGTGATGGCGTGCATCCGAAGTTATCCGGCTATGACAAGATGGCCGCAGCCTGGCTCCCCGCCATCACCCGCGTGATCACGCCGCTGGGCACGGCCGACCCGCCCGAGATCGTGCGCACCAACCCGCTGGTCGACTTGCAGCACGTCACGGTGCGGTTCAGCAAACCCTTGGCGGATTCCGCCGTGAACCTGGCCAATTTCAGCGTCAACAACGGGTTGAGCCTATCCCAGGCGGTGCTGGATGCCGCAACCCTGCGCGACATCACACTGACGACCAGCACGCAAAACACCGGGGTGTTGTATACTCTAACAGTAACAGGGGTGTCCGACCGCACTCCGCAGCAGAATCTCATCGTCCCGGGTTCGACGGTGGTGTTTTCATCGGATTGCCAGACCAACGGCAGCTTCGAAACCGACCTTGCAGGCTGGGGCGCCACCGGCAACGTGGTGGCCGCGGCGGGCTTTCCCTACATCCCAACCCAAGGCACGTATCTGGCGGTCTTCAACGGCGGCCAAACCGCACCCAACGGCGTCCTGTCCCAGGCGTTCGCCACCACGGCGGGACAAACCTATTCGCTCAAGTTCGATGCGGGTGTGCTGGCGTATAACAAGAACTCGCAATCGCTGCTGGTGACCGTCACCGGCGCCGGCACTCTGCTCTCACAGGCCACCACCTTCAATGGCCTGGGCGGTGGCGTGACCCGCTGGCTGGCACAAAGCTACACCTTTGTGGCCAACAGCGCCACAACCACCCTCACCTTCCGCGACCAGTCCGCCTCGACTAACAACCTCGACCTCCTGCTCGACAACGTGCACGTGACTCGCGCTGCCAGCGCCCCCAACACCGCTCCGGTGGCCGCGGCCGACGCCTACGTGACCTATCAGAACACCGCGCTGGTGATCGCCGCTCCCGGCGTGCTGGCCAACGACACCGACGCGGAATCCTCCCCGCTCACGGCGGTGCCCAATGCCGGGCCGCTCCACGGCAGCCTCACCTTGAATGCCAGCGGCGACTTCACCTACACGCCGGCCGCCGGATACACGGGGGCCGACTCGTTCACCTACCATGCCAGCGATGGCAGCCTTGACTCTAACATTGTGACTGTGTCTCTCACCGTCAATGCCGCGCCGACCGGGATGCTGGCGAATGGCAGCTTCGAGGCGGACCTCGGCGGCTGGAGCGCCACCGGTAACGTGGTCGTCGCGTCGGGCGTTCCCTACGTCGCCACCGACGGTTCCAAGCTGGCGGTGTTCAACGGCGGCCAAGCCACGCCCAACGGCGTGCTGACCCAGGCGTTTGCCACGACGGTGGGCGAAACCTACTCGCTCAAGTTCGATGCGGGGGTTCTGGCGTATAACAAGAACCCGCAATCGCTGCTGGTGACCGCCACCGGCGCCGGGGCTCTGCTCTCACAATCCATCACCCTCAACGGCCTGGGTGGCGGCGCGGCCCGTTGGGTGGCACAAAGTTTCACCTTTGTGGCTAACAGCACGACGTCCGTCATCAGCTTCCAGGACCAGTCTGCTTCAACCACCAACCTGGACCTCCTGCTCGACAACGTGCGCGTCAGTACCGCCGGCAGCGGACCTAACACCGCACCCGTGGCCGCGGCCGATGCCTACACACCCTATCAGAACATCGCGCTCGTGATCGCGCCGCCCGGCGTACTGGCCAACGACACTGACGCGCAATCCACCCCGCTCACCGCGGTGGCCAATGTTGGGCCGCTCCACGGCAGCCTCACCTTGAATGCCAACGGGGGGTTCACCTACACGCCGGCCGCCGGATACACCGGCTCCGACTCGTTCACCTACCATGCCAGCGATGGCAGCCTTGACTCTAACATTGTGACGGTGTCCCTCACCGTCAATGCCGTGGCATCCGGATTGTTGGTGAATGGCGGCTTCGAGGCCGACCTCGGCGGCTGGAGTGCCAGCGGTAACGTGGTCGCCGCGTCGGGTGCCCCCTACATCGCCACCGAGGGATCCAAGCTGGCGGTGTTCAACGGCGGCCAATCCCCACCTAACGGCGTGCTGACCCAGGCGTTTGCCACGACGGCCGGACAAACCTACTCGCTCATGTTCGATGCGGGGGTGCTGGCGTATAACAAGTACCCGCAATCGCTGCTGGTGACCGTCACCGGTGCCGGCACTCTGCTCTCAGAATCCATCACCCTCAACGGCCTGGGCGGCGGCGCGACCCGTTGGGCGGCACAGAGTTTCAGCTTTGTGGCTAACAGCACGACGTCCACCCTCACCTTCCGGGATCAGTCCGCTTACACTAACAACCTCGATCTGCTGCTCGACAACGTGCGCCTGACGGGTGGTACGGCAGCCCTCACGGTCGTGGCATCGGTGACGCCATTGGCCGGCGCAGCCGTCGCAGCGCCGTCCCCGGCCGCCGTCACGGCACCGCCCGGGCCGCCCGGGCCGCCCGGCGTGGCGGCTATCACGGGGGTTCCCGGGGCCATCGTCATCCGGATGCCCGCCACTCAAGACGGCGCCTATGTGTTAGAACGTTCGCTCGACCTCAAGACCTGGGAATATGTGAGCGACCGCCAATGCGTAGCCCCGGAATTGCTGGAATTCCACGACACCCAAACCCCGTCGGCCGCAGCAGCATCCGCCGGACGGATGTACTATCGGATCGGATTCCAACCCACCCAAACGACGGTCGCGCCCGCGCAGTAGCGGAGCCATTGGCGCAGCCTTGTAGCGGCGGTCTGTGACCGCCGTCTAGCCGATGCATCGCGCATCCCTTTGGCATCGACGCTCATAGAGCGCCGCTACAATGCGTTCCAGCGGCGAGCCTTGTAGCGGCGGTCTGTGACCGCCGTCTGGCCGATGCATCGCGCATCCCTTAGGCATCGACGCTCATAGAGCGCCGCTACAATGCGTTCCAGCGGCGGGCCTTGTAGCGGCGGTCTGTGACCGCCGTCTAGCCGATGCATCGCGCATCCCTTTGGCATCGACGCTCATAGAGCGCCGTTACAAGGCCCGGAGGCTCACCAGGTATCGGTGCGGAAAGGCGAGGCGGGGAGGCCCTCGCGGTTATAGAGATTGGCGCTGTCCGGATTCATCTCAAAGGCATAGCGGACGGCGACAGGCTCTTTGACGTCGGGCGAGGAAACGACGACGGTTTTGTTATCGATGACGGCATTGGCCCAGAACCATTTTTTGTCGGCGCCGGCGATGGCGAAGCGATTGAGTTTTTCGTCCTTGTTTTCGACGGTGGGGGCGCGCTCGATTTTTTTGCCGATCATGAGGCCGGAGCCGGTGTGATTGAACTCCAGACGGGCCTTGTCCCCCTCGATTTTGAGAGCCTTGAACAGCGGGCCGGAGATCACCAGGTCTTTCTGTCCGTAGTCGCGGCCGAGGGCCAAATTGGCCAGGCGCAGGCCGACATCGTATTTGTTTTTCGGATGGATGTCGCCGGACTGGTTGAGAGGCACGGTGTCGATGATGACGGCCATGCCGGTGTTAGGGATGCAAAGTGACTTGGTTTGTGCCTCGCGCAGTTTGGCCCAGCCGTTGCCGCCAGTGGGATCCACCGAGGGGGCCTGGAAGTTGGCGAGTTGGACGAAGTAGAACGGGAAATCCCCCTGTCCCCATTGTTTGCGCCAGCCGCTGATGAGGGCCAGCATCTTGTCGTAGTAGGAATCGCCCTCGATCCCGTTGGATTCACCCTGATACCACAGCGCGCCCTTGATGGGAGCTTTGATCAAGGGATGGATCATGGCATGATAGAGGCCGCTCCATCCGCCACCGCTGACCGGTTCGGCAAGGCCGGCGGGGGATATCCACGGTTCGATGCGGGTGCCGCCCCAATTGCTATCGACGATGCCGATGGGCACGCCGGATTTCTGTTGGATTTCACGGGCGAAGTAAAACCCCACCGCAGTGAAGCCGCCCGCCGTCTGCGGCGAGCAGACTTGCCAGGCGCCGGCCGTGGCCGCGTCGGATTCGGGTTTATCGGATTTGGTCTTGTTGATTTTAATGCGGCGGATCGTTGGCAAGTCCGCGGCTTTGATATCCTCCGCGGCCCCGAGGCAGCGGCCGAGCGCCATCTCCATGTTGGATTGGCCGGAGCAGACCCAGAGGTCTCCCACGATCACATTGGTGAGGGTCAGTTCGTTGTTGCCCTTGACGGTGAGTTGGAGGTTGTCGCCGGTTTTAAGCGCGGGCAATTCGACTTTCCACTCGCCCTTGTCGTCGGTTTTGGTGGCGGCGGATTTTCCCGCGAGGGTGACGCTGACGGCCTCATTGGCATCCGCCCAGCCCCAGACGCGCACCGGCATATCGCGCTGCAGCATCATGTTATCGGTGAAGATTTTAGGCAGGCGCACATCCGCCGAGGCGGGGAGGGTGGCGGCAATGGCGGAAACCAACATGACCAAATGGGTCCTGTGGCGGTGGCGGGTGGTGCTGGGCGTGTGCATGACGGTTAGATAAAATGGCCTTACTTGGCTTTGAGTTCGATCCAGCGGATGGCCACGCCGCGCTGCATGGGTGCGGAAAGGCGCAGCGTCTGGGGGCCCTTGGCGAGTTTCACTTCCGCTGCCGGGGTGGTGGTCCACACGCCATGTTTGTTAGGGATGTTGATGGTGGCGAGTTTGGCGTCACCGACGCTGACATCCAGGACCTGGTCGAAGTTGACAGCGGCGACCCGCATTTCGATGCTGTAGGTACCGGCCTGCGGGACATCGATGGAGTAGTCCACCCAGCAGGTGTTCATGTTTTTCTGGAGGTTGAGTTGTTTGCCGCCGGTATAACAATCCAGGACATAGAC
>JBILFE010000669.1:0-2703 GCA_044351705.1 Luteolibacter sp.
TTACCGAGCGTGGATTTGGCATTCGCGGTGCCGTGGGCAATCCCGATCGCGGCAATACGGCGGCATCGCAACTCAAGCCCGGTGATATCGATTGGGATCATTTGTTCGGCGAACTCGGGGTGCGGTGGTTCCACACCGGCGGGATTTTCGCCGCGCTCTCGGCCAGCACGGCCGCGCTTACCGTCGAAGCGGTCAAGGCGGCTAACAAGCATGGCACCATCGTTTCCTATGATCTGAATTATCGTCCGTCGCTGTGGAAATCCATCGGCGGACACGCCAAGGCCCGCGAGGTCAACCGTGAAATTGCGAGCTACGTTGATGTGATGATCGGCAACGAAGAGGATTTCACGGCCTCACTCGGGTTCGAGGTGGCGGGGGCGGACCCACACCTATCGGCCATTGAGACGGATGCCTTTAAAGCGATGATTGAGACTGCGGTGAAGGAGTTTCCCAACTTCAAGGTGGCGGCCACCACGCTGCGGCGCGTAATCACTGCCACCAAAAATGATTGGGCGGCCATTCTCTGGCATGACGGGATGTTTTACGAAAGCCGCAAATACCCAGAACTTGAGATCCTCGATCGCGTCGGCGGCGGTGATAGCTTCGCCAGCGGATTGCAATTTGGTTTCATGGAGTTCAATGATGCGCAGCAGGCCGTCGATTTTGGTGCCGCCCATGGCGCGCTCGCTTCCACCACGCCCGGCGATACCTCCATGGCCACTCGCAGCGAAGTCGAAAAACTCATCGCAGGCGGCGGCGCCCGCGTCGTCCGCTGAGCTGATATCTCAGATCTCAAATTTGAGATTTCAGATTTCAGATTTCAGATTTCCAGCGTGGGGGCGATGGCCTGGACCGCATCGAGGAACGACGGGAATTGCGGGCGCCAGCCGCTGGCTTGCAGTTTGGCGCTGGAGACTTGTTTGTGGGTCCATCCGCGCTTGCGCATGACATCCCGCGGCACGCATGGCGGCAGCTCGCGGTGGAATATCTCGCTGAGCTGTTGGTAGCAGATGAATTGACTCAGCGGGGTGGCGTCACTGACGTTGAAAACTTCGCCGCGCGCCAGCGCCGCCCGGCTCGCCAAATGCGCGATGGCGCGGGCGGCGTCGTCGCGGTGGATTTGATTGAGGTAGCGGCGGCCATCGTCCTCAATGACCGCTTCACCAGTTAGAAATTTCCGCAGGATCACGCTGCGCCCCGGACCATAGATGCCGGAAAGCCGCGCGACAATGCCGCCGCCGGCCAGCGTGAGTGCCTCCGCATCTAACAATAACTTGGCGGTGTCGCGCGCCGGCACGGTGGGGCTTTGTTCGGTGACCACCGAGCCGTCGGTTTGGGCATACACCGACGAGCTGGATGTGAACAGCAGGGGAACCCCGGGAAAGGCTGTTAGCAAATGCCGGCAGCCATCGACATACACGTGCTGATAGGCAGCCGCCCCGCCGTGGCCGGAGGCGGCGCAATGGATGATGAAGTCCGGGGCCGCCATGGCACCAAGAGCCGCCGGAAAATCGGGGTCGCCGACATCGCAGGCGGTCACGCCCGTTCCGCCAGTTAGAGAGACGGCGGTCACCTGCCAGCCGGTGGCGCGGAACCCGCGTGTGATGGCTTGGCCGAGATAGCCGTGGCCGATGAGTAGCAGATGCATGGGCGGCTTACTTCGCCTGGGCGGCGGACTCGATGAGGTCGGCGGCGGGCAGGATCACGTTGGCCGCGCTCGGGCCTTGCTCGCTATCGTCGCCTTTGGGGCTGAAGCGATTGATGCCACAGCCGATGAATTTGCCTTCGCTGTTGAAAACGGGCATGCCCAGGCAGGGGGCGCCGACGCGGGCAAAGGCGCGCGGCTTGGTGATCAAGGAGATGATCTCGGTGGTCATGATGACGGGTTCGCGGTTGAGATCTTTGGCCAACCGGCCAAGAATGATCACATCGTCCTGCATCATGAGGGGGGCGCTGTTTGCAATGTCCACCGGCGTGAAGGTCACACCATCGGTTTTTTCCGGACGGATGAAGGCGAGGTCGATGTCGGCGTCCTTGAAGGCGACCTTGGCGGGGATTTCGCTGCCATCCGGCATGATGATTTTGACTTCCTTGGTGGTGCTTTTGGCGGAGATTTTAAGGGGGCCTTTCTGGGTATTGACCATGCGGCCATCCGCGGCGGATGCCACATCAAGGGTGGAAAGGGCGACGACGATGAGGCCATCCTTGTTGATGACAAAACCGGTGGTTTCGAGTTTGCGCTCCTCCTTTTTGGTCGGCAGATCGCCGGCGGTCATTTCGATTTCAACGGTGGCGCTGAGTTGGAGCACGGAGTCCTTGTTAGAAGCGGCGAGGGCGAGGGCTTTGTCCTTGAGCGGGCCGGTGGAGGCGCAGGCAAGCGGGGCCGCCAGCATGGCGGTTAGAATCAATGGGCGGAGTTGCATCGGGGATGTTGTTGTTAGTTTGTGATGGAGAGGAGTGCGGGCGGTTACCAGGTGGGTTCCAATTCGATGTAGCGGGTGGTGATGCCGCGCTTGATAAACAGAACAAAGGAACTGCGTTTGGATTTTTCCAGCACTTCGAGCTGGGATTTGAGAGTTTGGATCGAGGGGGTGGGTTGGTCATCAATGGAGATGAGAATGTCGCCGTTGGCAAGCCCGCCGAGGGCGGCCCAGCCCGAGTTTTTGACTTCGGTGATCAGCACGCCTTGCAGGTCGTCGGGCA
>JBILFE010000603.1:0-3030 GCA_044351705.1 Luteolibacter sp.
GTCGCGGGAGTTGAATTCAAGCGCTTTGCTTTCGTGGGAGTCGAGTTCGGTGCTGGCCTCCGGGCTGGCTTCGAGGCTGAGTTTGAGAGTGAGGTCTTGTTGGCCGCGGTGACCGCTGAGGGTGACTTCGGTGCCGATTTTGTACTGGCGGATCAAGGCGGTAAAGACATCGGAGTCTTCCGGGCGCGAGGCGGAAATGACCGTGCCATCGAGTTTGTGGAGCAGATCGCCGACTTGCAGGCCGGCCTTTTCGGCGTTGGAGCCAGGGTAGATTTGGGTGACGCGCACCCCTTTGGTGCCGGGGATGGAGAGCGCTTCGGCGAGGTCGGCGGAAATCACCTGGGTATCGATACCGATCCAGGCTTTGCGGGCCAGGCCGGGCTTGTCGGCTTCCGGCTCGGGGCCGATTTTCACGACGGTTAGGTAGCTGCGGCCGTTATGTTCGTAGGCGACGAGGGTTGGCACGGGCTTGCTTTTGCCGGCGGTGATTTCGGCGCTGACGCGGACGAGGTCGGCGATGTTGGAGATGGGTTTGCCCGCCACTTCCAGGATCAGATCGCCAGGATTGATGGCGGGTTTGGCGTAGCCGGCGGCACTGCCCGGGCGGATGCTTTGCACCAGGGCGGCGCGATTGTCGCTGCGGAGCAGTTCCCTGGCGGCCAGTTTTGTGAGGTCGCGGGTGGTGATGCCCCATGACAGGAGTTCTTTTTCGCGGGGTTCGGCGGGTTCGCGTTCGATGGTGGTGGTTGTCCAGCTCATGACCGCACCCCGGCGGGTGCCGTCCATGACTATTTGCGAACCGATCGGGGCTTCCAGTAAAATGCGGTTGAAGACCGGGATGTCCTCCGGGGCACGGGAGGCCGCAATGGCAATGCCGTTGCAGCGGGTGACAATGTCGCCGGCTTGAAAACCGGCTGCTGCCGCCGGCGAGTCTGCAATCACGCCGCTGACCAACACCCCTTCATTGGCGCGGATGGTTTTCAGCAGCGGTTGGACGCCCAAGCCGATCCAACTGCGGCGGACACGGCCGTTGGCGATGAGCTCATCCATGACCTTGCGGGCCAGATTGGCGGGGATGGCACCACCCAGGCTGCCGATGCCCACTTCATTGACGCCGACGATTTCCCCTTGCAGATTGACCAACGGGCCGCCGGAATTACCCCCGAAAATGACGGCGTCGTGACCGATCCAACGCACCAACTCACCCACCGCCTCGCCATCCAGTCGCATCGAGCCACCGGGGGCGATCATTTCCGTGTTGGAGACAATGCCCTGGGTGACCGACTGGGACAGGCCGGCCGGGCTGCCCATTGCCAGCACGGTGTCGCCGACGACCAGCGCGGAACTGTCGCCGAATTTTGCCACCGGCAACGGCAGGCTCGGATCACGCAGGTCCTTGTTGTCGATTTTGAGTACCGCGAGGTCGGCGAGCGGGTCGCTGCCAACGAGGGTGGCACGCAGTTCCTGCCGGTCGGCCAGATTGACCACGATGCGGGTGGCGCGGCCGGCGACGTGGTGATTGGTGAGGATGTAGCCGTCCGGGTGGATAATGGTTCCGGAGCCGCTGGCACGGCGTTTTTGCATGCGACCGGCCCCGCCTTCTTCCGAGACGACGTAGATGCGGACCAGTGCCGGATAGACCGCCTTGACCGCGGTCTCGATTTGCGGGTCAACCTTGGCGGAGAGCGGCAGGACGCCGAAGATGGTTGTTAGGGTGGTGGCTAGGACCAGTGGGCGGAAGAGGAACATGTGTGGAGGAGGAGCGAGTCGATGCGACGCATTACAACCGAGGCCGGACACTTGACTTGTCTCGTATTTTTTGGAATTCGCGGCATGGTACCTTTGGGTCGTGGGACAAGATCCTAGCGCATGGCGGGGGCCGGGGCAAGCCATCACGCGCCGGCCTACCACTAATGCATTGCATCGCGCTGCATTAAGCGGCAGCTTCGCGGCGCAACGCATATGGAATTCTGGCAAGCACTTCTCCTCGGCGTGATCGAAGGCATCACGGAATACTTACCGATCAGCTCGACCGGCCACTTGGTAGTGGCGCAACGCTTGATGGGCCTCGGCACGGAACACACGGCCGGTGCCAAGGCGGCCGCGGACGCCTTTGCCATCTGCATCCAGGGCGGCGCCATCTTGGCGGTGCTTGGACTCTATCTGCCACGAGTGCTGCAAATGCTGCGCGGGCTGCTCGGCAAGGACGCCGCAGGTTTGCACCTGGCGCTGGCGATCTTGATCAGCTTCCTGCCGGCGGTGGTCTTCGGCCTCAAATTCAATGATTGGATCGAGGAAAAACTCTTTTCGTTGTGGCCCATCATCGGAGCCTGGATCGTTGGTGGCGTGGCCATCCTGGTCGCCGCCTGGTGGCGCCGGCGCAATCCGCCCCAAGGCGGTGCCAAACAACTCATCGAGATCACCTGGAAAATGGCCGTTTTCATCGGCCTGATGCAATGCGTCGCTATGTGGCCCGGCACCAGTCGCAGCCTGATGACCATCGTTGGCGGCATCCTCATGGGCCTTACCGTGCAGGCCGCCGTGGAATATTCGTTTTTGTTAGGTGTGCTGACGCTAACAGCCGCGACGGCGAAAAAGGCCTTGTGGAAAGTGGACGGGGTGGACGCCTATCACCATTGGTGCGGCGGGGCGCATCTGATGTGGGACACCTACGGCGTGCTGCCAATCCTGGTGGGGATGGCGGCCGCAGCCATTGCCGCCGCAATCGCGGTCAAATGGCTGGTGACCTATTTGCAGAGCCACGGGTTGTCGATCTTCGGCTGGTATCGCATCGGCCTCGGCCTGGTGGTGGCTGGCTTGGTGGTCAGCGGCTTGGTCGCGGCCTGAGAATAGGCCCCGCTGGCCATGCGCGTCAAGTTAAGGGGGGAGTTATAAAAGCCCATCGGGTTCTGGTAAATCGTGCCAAAAAAACCACTGAAACACTGATTGCCACTGATACCACTGAGAAGAATTTTATGATTATTTCAGTGGCATCAGTGGTCCTCAGTGCATTCAGTGGTAAAAATCGTC
>JBILFE010000249.1:0-5732 GCA_044351705.1 Luteolibacter sp.
TAGGATTGCCATCAGGGGTGCGCCGCTATGATGCGCTAGGCCGGGGGCTTCGGCAAGCCGGTTTCTAGCGGTTGGCCCGGCAGTTTGCAAGCCCGTCCCTTCTGCTGCTGCCGCCTATTTGGGTTTTGACTCCGGCGCGGTGGGCGGTTGGCCGGGTGTCGGTGGTTCCGCTCCCGGTGGTTTGGTTGGCTTGCCTTTTCCATCCGCCGCGCCCGGATCCTTCTGCTCCTTGCGCAGAATCACCTTGGGGCGCATGTCTTTGTTGAGGATCTGTCCGCTGTCCATATCCTCAATGTGACTTGATTCAAGGCGGTCATCGACAATGGTGTAAACGATGCTAACATTGTTAGTCATCCTTTCGCCCTTGGGTACGATGGGTGCGATATACAGCAGCTTGCCTTTGATCGAGAATCTGGCTTCCACCTTGTTGGCTGGTGCCGTCGCGTCGATCATGAAGCATTTGCCGTTTTTGAATTCCATGGAGAACGCCTCGCCTTTGTATAGGCCCGAGAGCGTGCCGGGTGGTGAAGGGGCTGCCGAGATGCAAAGAGTGGCCAGGCCGATCATGATGGATAATGCGTGTTTCATAAATGGGTCATCTTGTTAGGTGCTCCTCGATGCGTTCTTTTGAGCACTCTCAATTGAGACGGTGTCAGGTTGGTGGGAATTTTCTCCAGGCGGGCCGCCAGCATAAATCCAGTGTCGCCGTGCCACAAGCCGTAAATGACACGGTGCAGAAAGTAGTCTCGGGCTTCAGCCCGTTCTTGTCTTCCATTTCCGCGTCGAAGCAAGTGTTAGAGAATAACGGGCTAAAGCCCGAGACTACATTACCCGCGTCGAAGCAAGAGTTGGAGAAGCACGGGCTGAAGCCCGAGACTCCATTTTCCGCCAGGCCGGCTTAGCCCAAGTAGGGTTTCACCCTATTGGAAAATCCCGGCATCTTGCCTAGCATCACGGCATGAAGCACAACGTACTGACGTCAACTCCGCGGCTCACGCGCAAACAACTCATCGAGTTGTTGAACCAGGATTTGGCGTGCGAATATCAGGCGGTCATCGCCTATATGGTGTATAGCGAAATTCTGCAACGCAGGTCCTATCTGGACGTGGCGCAGGAGTTGCAGTTGCACGCGGCCGATGAATTCCACCACGCCACCCGCATTGCCACTCAGATCAAGGATCTGGGTGGCGTTCCGTGCGCAATCATCGAGGCCATTATGCCCGCCATCCACCCAGGCGCCGGTCACCCCACAGAGCCGGCCCGCAAACGGCCAACCCGCGGGCGGCATCGCCACCCGAGCCTGCACACCGGGGCACCGGCCGCATTGGAATTGAGCGATGCCTTGCGTTCGATCATCATGCAGGAACCTCATTGTGAAAGCCAATCTACCCGATCATGCCGGCACGCGAATCACGGCGGTACCAACGACATCGCATGAGTCTGCGGTCAGGCCAGCCTCCTCTGTGGCGCCTCCGCCTCTGCGGATCGATCTTCACATTCCCATGGCCACTGTGTTCAAGGTGATCTTCGGTTATGTCTCGGGACAGGTCATCACCTCGCTGCTGGTCATGATTTTCGCCTATATTGTACTGACCGTGTTGCTGGGGTTGCTGGTGGGCATGTTGCTTGCCGGAATTCCCGGATCACTCGCCGCACTGCCGGTCATCGCCTCCTACGCGGCCATCGAACGCATCTGGCTCAAGCCGTTCCTGCGCGACGGGGTTTCCGAAATGCATGAGCTGCAGCAGGATGAGGCGTTCGGGGAAAAGGACTGACGCACCCCGTGAAAGAAGCACGCCTCGGTCACCGTATCGGCTCGTCTTGAAACATCCGCCAACAAACCACCCTCGATTCGCTTTGCTGATGATCGTTCTGATCGGTCTGCTATCCGTAAACACCCAGCCCGCCAAGGCCGCCGACCAGGCCAGCCCGCCCGCCCAGACTCCGGTGAGCGCTTTGCGTCTCTCTATCAAGGAACTCATCGCCCGGTTCGGTGCCAAATACCCGTCCGGCCAAGCCTATCTGGATCAACTCGCTGAGTTGGAGAAAGCGGAAAAGTCCGCCGACTGGCAGGCCCGGTTTGACGGACTGCAATTCAAGGCGTTGGTGACCGACAACCCGTACATCGACTTCACCGAATTGCTGGCCATCCGCCGCGCGGGCAAAAACCTCGGCCTGCCACAAAACTGGCAGGGCAATACCAGCATCAACGCCAAAATCAACAACGAGTTGATCCGCTTTGATGTGAAGGCAAAAACCCCGCCAACAATCGTTTATACACCCGCCGAACCGTGGTTTGTTGGAGACGTCAATCTGCATTTCGATGCCGACCGCCTGCTGTTCTCTTCAATCAGCAAAAACAACCGCTGGCAGGTCTTCGAGTTGAAGCTGGGAGAATCGGTGCCGAGCGTGGTCACCCCCGAGCGCGACGCCGACATCGACAACTACAACGGGATCTATCTGCCAGATGGGCGGATTATTTTTGATTCGACGGCGACGTTTTTGGGGGTGCCGTGCGTGGGCGGCAATGATTATGTGGCCAATCTGCATTTGTTGAGTGCGGACCGCAAGAACGTGCGCCGCTTGTGCTTTGAGCAGGACAACGACTGGTACCCGACGGTGATGGCGGACGGGCGCGTGATGTATTTGCGCTGGGAATACACGGATTCCGCGCACTACTTCAGCCGCGTGCTGATGGCCATGAACCCCGACGGAACCGGACAGATCGAATATTACGGCAGCAACAGCTACTGGCCTAACAGCACATTCTACGCCAAGCCGATACCGGGGCAGACCAGCAAGTTTGTCGGTATTGTTTCCGGCCATCACGGGGTGCCCCGGATGGGTGAGCTGGTGCTGTTTGATCTATCGGCCGGACGTCAGGAAAACACCGGTGCGGTGCAGCGCATTCCCGGCTACGGCGTGCCCGTCGAGCGCAAGATCAAGGATCAACTGGCAAATGACTCGTGGCCGAAGTTTTTGCATCCGCAGCCCATCGCCGATAAATACTTCATTGTGGCCAGCCAACCGCGTGGCAACGCGAGCTGGGGCATTTACCTGGTGGATGTGTTCGACAACATGGTGTTGCTGCGTGAGGAGCCCGGCGTTGCCTTGCTCGAACCCATTCCGCTGAAGAAAACACCCACCCCGCCCTGCATTCCAGACAAGGTCAAGCTGGACGAGAAAATTGCCACGGTGTCGATCCAGGACATCTATCAGGGGCGTGGCCTGCCGGGGGTGCCGCGCGGCACCGTCAAGGCGCTGCGTGTCTATCAATACGAGTATTCCTACCGCAACATGGGTGGCCATTACGCGGTGGGTATGGAGGGCCCATGGGATGTCCGCAGGCTGTTAGGCACGGTGCCGGTCCAGCCCGATGGCTCGAGTTACTTTGAGATTCCGGCCAACACGCCCGTTTCCCTGCAACCGTTGGATGCCGAGGGCAAGGCCGTCCAGCTCAAACGCAGTTGGATGGTTGGCATGCCCGGCGAACGTGTCTCCTGCGTCGGTTGCCACGATGACCAAAACAACGGCGCAGCCGCCATGCCGCTCACCACCGCGCAGCAACAAGCACCCGCCAAACTTAAACCCTGGTATGGCCCGACGCGTGGCTTCAGCTTCATCCGTGAAGTGCAACCGGTACTCGACAAGTATTGCGTGGGTTGCCACGACGGCAAGGAAGCGGATCGGCCGCGCTTTGACGAGACCGCCGGGCACTTTCCGAAGTCATACAGCGCGTTGCATCCGTTTGTGCGCCGCAATGGTCCCGAGGGGGACTACAACACCTTGACGCCGTTGGAGTTTCACGCCGACACCAGCGACCTGGTGCAGATGCTGCAAAAGGGGCACTACAATGTGAAGCTGGATGGTGAGGCGTGGGACCGCCTGATTACCTGGATCGATCTGAATGTGCCGGCCTTGGGCACATGGAAGGAGGTGGGGAAAATCCCGCGGGACTTTGAGAAGCGCCGCTATGAGATGCGCAAGGAACAAGCGGGCATTGATGAGGACATTGAAGCCATTCCCAATCCCTATGTGAAGACCGAGAAGTTCATTCAGCCCGCGCCGATGCCGGGCAAGCCGGCGGTGCCGGCGGTGGCCAAGTGGCCGATGCCGGCCGACGCGGCACAGCAGATGCAGAAGGCACTGGGCACCACCGAGATGAAGCTGGATCTGGGAGCTGGCAAAACGCTCGACTTGGTACGCATCCCGCAGGGTGAGTTTGCCATGGGAGATATCAACGGCTATCCCGACGAGTACCCGGTGGCGAAGGTAGCCATTCGCAAACCCTTCTGGATGGCCACCACCGAGGTTTCATTGGAACAATTCCAACAGTTCGAAGCCCAACACCTCAACGGCTACTACGACATGCACTACAAGGATCAAGTCAAGCCCGGCTATCTGATGGATGTGCCGCAGTTTCCCGCCATTCGCGTGTCGTGGAACGAAGCCATGGCATTCTGCCGCTGGCTATCCGCCAAGAGCGGGAAAAAAGTCACCCTGCCAACCGAAGCCCAGTGGGAGTGGGCGTGCCGTGCTGGCAGCGCCACACCGCTGTGGTATGGCGATATGAACACGGACTTCTCGAAGCTGGCCAATCTGGGCGATGTTTCGCTCAAAAAATTGGCGGTCAGCGGCGTGGATCCGCAACCGATCCGGAATCCGGGCCGCGACGTTGATTTTGTGCCCAAGGACGAGCGCTTTGACGATGGTGCCCTGCACTTGGCCACCTGCGGCAAGTACGAGGCCAACCCATGGGGTCTCAAGGACATGCACGGCAATACTGCGGAATGGACCCGCAGCACCTACCTGCCTTATCCTTACAATGTTGCGGCCCAGAAGGAGGAAGCGACGTCGGCGGCGAAGAAGACGGTGCGCGGCGGATCATGGTATGACCGGCCCAAGCACGCCCGCTCGGGTTTCCGGCAGGCCTATCCGGCATGGCAGAAAGTGTCCAACGTCGGCTTCCGCGTCATTGTCGAAGACTGAGCCGCAACTCGTAACCGGATCTTAATTATCAGTGCTCTCAGTGGTAATCAGTTCCTCAGTGGTTTCTTTGCCGCGATTTACCCCAATATCGGGAATTGAACTTGCTCGACCCCGTGGCCATTGTGAGGTCGAATGCTGAGTTCTGATCTTGGATAAACCCACAGCAAGAGGTTAGGGCTCCGGCGAGGCGGGGGGGGCCTGCGCTTGCAGCGCATGAAAGCTTGTGATTGCCGCGTAGGCATCGTTGGCCGCGTACAGCAATTGGCGCTCGGTCAGGTTTCTCGCCGGCCAGTTAGATGTGGTCACGGATTTGGATTTGGTGAACTTGCGCTTGAGGAGAATGGCGATGGCAGACTTGGCGCCAACGGCATTGCGGTAGCCAAGTTGTTTGAATGAACGGTCCAGGTCCATGATGGCAGCGGGGCGGATGCGGAAGCGGTTGCCGATTTGTTGCAGATCGCCACCCAGACCAAAGCCGATCTTCAGGAGTGCGCTGGAGCGCAGCAGTTCGATAATCACCGGGTGGGTCTCGATGATATGCGATTGAAAGATAAACGCCCGCTCCGGGGTGGAAAATTGCAGCACATGCGGCCCCTCGGATTTCTCGCCTTTGTGAAACGTCGGCTTCGATTCGGTGTCGAAACCCACCATTCCCGTGCGCATGAGTTCCGCCATGGCCTGCGCGGCTTGGGGCGCGCTGGCCACCAGCAGGATATTCTCCATGCCGAGGCCACAAAATGGCT
>JBILFE010000250.1:0-5708 GCA_044351705.1 Luteolibacter sp.
ATCTCGGTGCGGTTCAGGCAGGATATCACTCTCTCTTGGCCCAGGATTTTCGAACAATGCGCTCACTCTACAGTCTCAGCAATGTCCCTGATCAACGGAAAATCAATCAAATGAAAAGACCGTGTGTATAATGCCGCAAATTCGGAACTTGCTCGCCTTCTTCCTTCGTCAAATTAGATGTCGTTTAGTGAGGTTTTGTGAATGGATCGCCAGCGCTTGGCGGGGACTCTGGCTCAGACATCCAGAGTACGCAGAAACCTGAGCGAGCGATGCGGCCCTGATGCTCCTCTCATCTGCTCTTCGGCCTGCCGCGCCTCATCGGTTGATCTGCCGGAATTGGACTTGCTGGCGAAGGGTGGCGCAATTAGAATCCACCACAAGCCAGCAGGAGAGCAGTCGCTGGCGTGCAATCCTGACCTCCTGACCTCGCCCGAAGTACCGCCACTGACCCGCATGCCCACGCTCCACTGGATCGGCAAGGATGCAGTGCGCCAACCCCCATACTTAGAAATCCGATTGCAAGAAAGATGGAAGATGGCCCCATGACCAGCCACACCGCACCACTCACGCCCGCCCAAGTGGAGACCCTCCGCGAGGTCTTGCAGCGGGATGGCTTCGAGTTTGAGGCCAAGGAGCACGCGTTGTTTGCGGCACGCAAGGGCAAGCTCGCTGTCACTATCTATCAGAAAGGGCCCAAGGTGCTGATCCAGGGCAAGGACACCGAGAACTTCATCCGCTTCACCTTGGAACCGCAAATCCTGGGTGATGTCCGCCTGGGTTACGAGGAAATCGTGCAACCCGACCTGTTTGAACCGCACTTCGGCATCGATGAAAGCGGCAAGGGCGATTACTTCGGGCCGCTGGTCATTGCCGGGGCCTACACCGATGCGACGATCACCCGACAGTTGATGAGTGCCGGCATCATGGACTCCAAACGCGTCACCAGCGCCGCCCGTATCCGCCAACTTGCCGCGCTCATTCGCGCCACCGCGGGCTGCCGCACCGAGGTCATCGCCATCGGTCCCGAGCGCTACAACGCACTCTATGAGTCGTTTGGCAACCTCAACCAACTCCTGGCCTGGGGCCATGCCCGGGTCATCGAGAACCTCGCCGCCGCCGTCCCTAACTGCCCTCGCGCGCTCAGCGATCAATTTGCCAATCCGCACGTTCTGCAACGCGCGCTCAAGCAAAAAGGCCTGTGCCTCGCGCTGGAACAACGCACCAAAGGCGAAAGCGACATCGCCGTGGCCGCCGCCTCGATCCTTGCCCGCGAGCGCTTCATAGATTGGATCGATAAAACCTCCACCGCCTGTGCCATCCGCCTGCCACTCGGGGCCTCCGCAGCGGTGGTGCAAGCCGGTCACGACCTCATCGCCCGCCACGGCCCGGACGCGCTCGCCAAAACCGCCAAGCTTCACTTCCGCACGACCCACGCCGTTCTGGGGACGGCCGCGCCTGCGGAAAACCCACGTGGATTGGCCGAACCGTAAAAAAGCTCACCCATTGCGGATTTTTGGCGCGACAAACCCATGGCAATCGGATTTCTATGGCGACGCACTTCTGTTGCTCCATCCCATTTTCCCATGGCCACCATCACCAAACGCGAACTCGCAATCAAAATCACCGAAAAAATCGGTGTCAAAGGCATCGAAATCACCCAACAAGACGTTTCCGAAATCCTCCAAACCTTCATCGATGAAATCACCGACTCCCTGGCCAACGGTGACAACGTCGTCATGCGCAAATTCGGGTCGTTTGAAGTCCGCGAGTTGAAGGCCAAGCTCGGCCGAAATCCGAAGAACCCAACCTCCACCGTCAAAATTCCAGCACGGGCCGCAGTCAAATTCAAGCCCGGCAAGGAAATGAAGGAAAAGGTCGCCGCCACCCTCAAGGTTGTGCGTGAGCGCAAGAAATAAGCCGTGGCGGCGGCGGTTTGCAACCGCCATGCCCATAGCCCCATGAACCACGCGAAGTTGCCCCGCCAAGCCCGCCTCGCCTGCGCGTTTCTCGGTTTGGGCATGCTGGCATCCTGCGCGTATCCCGGAGGACACACCGGTTACATGACCCGCACCTACACCGTGCGCGGCCACACCTATCATCCGATGAGCGTCGCGCAAGCGCTCGACTTCAAGGAAACCGGCACCTGCTCCTGGTATAATGAGTCGTCCTTTTTCGGGTTGGTGCGCGGCACCACTTCGTTAGGTGAGAAAGTCATGCCGTGGCATCTCATCGGTGCCCACAAAACCCTGCCCTTGCCCTGTCTGGTCAAGGTCACCAATCTCAAGACCGGCCAGTCCGTCAAAGTCCGCATCAATGACCGCGGACCGTTCATCGCCGGGCGCTGCCTCGACCTGTCACCGCGCGCCGCCAAGAAAATCGGCTTCTATGACCGCGGCCTGACCACCACACGCATGGAAGTTCTATCCGTGGGCGATGGGTCCTACAAGCGCCGCAAACGCCGCGGCTGGTTTTTCTAACGTAATTGCCGCGAACCGGTGATCCACGGGTCCTGCCCGCCGATGCCGCGCCTCAGTCGAGGACCCGTTTGGGTGGCGGCGGGCCGGTCGGGGCCGGCTGGGCAGGTTGCGGCTTGGGTTCTTCGAGGCGGTTGAACTCCAACCCGTCGAGCACCACGTAATGGGTGGTGGCACCGTTGATTTCCCAGCCGCACGGCAGGTTGAACGAGTCGGCGATCTCGCGGGCCTTGAGGTAGGTGGCGAAGCCATCGGGACGAACCCGGAAAATGAGCACGCCGCGCGGGAAACTGCGCACCAGATTGCAAATGCGGTGCCATTCCGAGCGCGGATTGGCCATTTCGGCGAGGGACACGCCGCCGTTGTTAGGATCGATGGTCAACCCTGCGTTGAGGCGGGTCCATGGGCGGTTGTAAGGGACGGTGACTTTTTGGCCGCGCACCATCAGGTTGAGGGCGGCAAAGTGATTAACGGTTTTGTCCTGATCGTAAATTTTGCGGTCCTTGGCATTTTTCACCTTGATCGTCTGGCGCAACAGTTTGGTTCGCGCCTTGTCGAACTCTGCGAGCACGAGTTTTTTGGCGCCTAGCGGGTCGAGCAGGTGGACGCGCCCGCCGAGCACGTGGGCATAGTAGATGTCGGCCCCGGCGGGGATCTCCCGGCTGTTAGGAATGCGCACCACCTCAGGTTTTGGCGGTGGCGGCGGCGGGGTGTTGGCGAGCAGCGCCCCGAGCCTGCGGATTTCTTCTAAGAGTGCAGTGGTTGCTTTCTTTTCGGCATCGAGGGTCTGCTGGTATTTTGTCTGGAGTTGGCGAAGTTTTTCCACAGACAGCAGGCGCACGTCGCTGGCTTTGACGGAGGATTCCAGCAGTGCGAGTTGGGATTTGAGGTCATCGAGTTGGGCAGGTGCGGGCGGTTTGGCGGCGAGCAGGGAGAGGGAGGCATCGCGGTCGGCGGTGAGTTCGGCGAGTTTGGCGCGGGCGGCTTCGACTTGTTCGGGGCTGGCAGGCGTAAGGCTTGCGAGCATGCGGTCGACGGTATTGCCGACATCGGCCTGGAGCAGGATGAGGACGAGGATGAGAACGGCGACCACGTTGGTGAGCGCGTCCATGAGCGAGTCGAGGTTAGCCGCCGGGTGATGGTTGGAGTGTCTGGCCACGGTGGGATGCGGTTATTTGAAGAACAGGGAAAGGTCGACCTCGCCCTTGCCGGGGAGCGGGAGTTTGCCGGTGCGCAGGTGGAATTGGCTCTCGGCCCAACCGGCGGCGCGCAGGTAGGCGTTGTTGCCGGTGTCGCGCAACAGATAGAGCAGCATTGATCCGGGTTTGCGCTTCGCTTCCTCAAGAAACTGGTTGTATGCTGGGTCGGTGCCGATACCGGCCAGCGAGACATGGGTCTTGGGGCCGCCGCGGCGGTGGAGAATCAGGCCGGTGGCGTCGCACTCGACGAAAAACACCAGCGCGATATTGGCGGTGCCGGTGCCGCCGGGTTGCACCCTGATCGGGACCGGCTTGGCATCTGGCGGCTTGGTGCGGCGGGCCAGTTCAGCCTTGAGCTCGGCGAGTTTTTTGTCGAGTGCCAGGCGTTCCTTGCGCAGTGCCTCGATGTTGGCGAGCAGAGTTTCGACCCATTTTTGAAGTGCCACGTCGGTGGTGCCGGGGGCGGCGAGCTTGGCGTTGTTCTCATCGAGTTGGCGCCGCAGCACGATGCGGCGCTCATCGAGTTCTCGCAGTTGGAGGGCGGCGGCGCTGTGGTTTTTGAGCTAGGCGTTGAGGGCGGCGATTTCCTGTTGGGTGCGTTGCTGGCGGGCCAGCAACGCCGCATGCTCAGTGGCGCGGGCGAGTTCGTCCTTGTCGCGGCCCGCACCCTCGATGGTTTTGAGGGCGCTGGTCAGGCTGATGAGAATGGTTAGGATGCCGATCAGGCAGGCGAGGATGCTCAGGAAGGAAAACAGCGAAATGCTGGCTCCGGCGTTGGATGCCCGTCGTGACATGAGGAATGGGGGGGGATCTGTCTCACGAACGCGAGAAAAACCCGCGTTTCTGGATCACGAGTTTCTTGAGGGTGGCGTTGAGCATGGCTGCGGCTGCCTGCAGCTCGGTTAGGAACGACTCATGGGCCGTGGCGAGCGAGCGGGCGAACTCGGGCAGGCTCTCGGCATGGGCGAGCAATTCCCGCGCCCCCCCGTGAACCGGTGTCGTTGAGCCGCGCGTAGGATCCGGATGTGCGGTTGGAATCGATGTCGGATTGGGCGGCGAGCAGCGACGAGACCTCGCCGTTGTGGTTGCGTTTTTCGAAAAGTTCGAGCCCCTTGCGGATGCGGTTGACCATCAGGCTGTCGCGCAGCCGCACCGGCAGCTTGTAGATGTGGTCAAGCACTGCGCCCACGCTGTCGATGTTGATCTCGGCGCTGAGCCGCAGCGGTAAAACATCTAACAACATCGCCTGTCGCTGGCGCTTGCTTTTTTTGAGCTTGAGAGCGAGGATCACGCAGCCCCACACGAAGAGGAACACCTCGGCTTAGTTGACCCATCCGCGCTTGAGGAAAATATCCGACAAGTACGCGCCCTTGAACGGCAGCATCAACAATAGGAAGGTCGCGGTGATGGCCGCGCCAAACCCCATGCTCACCCAGAAATTCACGTTGGCGTGGTCCTCCTCCGGCCAACCGGAACGGTGAACGGGCGCGGCCTGCCTGGCGGCCGCCTGCACACCCGATCCAAGCCGTGGCGGCGCGGTCGGGGACTCGGCTGGCACATGGAAACGACCGTTACAGCCCGGGCACTGGACCACCCGGTCGGCGTGCTCGGGTTCGGCGATGAGGTTGAGTTGACAATGGGGACAGAGGAATTCCATGGCGGTGGCACCTTGCTAGGCACGCCCACCATGACAAGATTCGCTGCCACGTCAATCACCCGAACGGGTAGATTATCCAGCCGGTTACCTTCCACCGACTAGAAGTTCGGCCGTGGGTTTGAACGCTTTGTCGAAAGCGGCGATGTCGGGCAGGCTTCCTTGCGGCCCCACGTTGACTTCGATGGCCGTCATGCGCGTGAAAATTGGAATCAATTGCCAGGATTCGACTCATCAGGTAAGCTCCGCGCCACGAGAAACACACGGTCTTTTCATTTGATTGATTTTCCGTTGATCAGGGACATTGCTGAGACTGTAGAGTGAGCGCATTGTTCGAAAATCCTGGGCCAAGAGAGAGTGATATCCTGCCTGAACCGCACC
>JBILFE010000252.1:0-5657 GCA_044351705.1 Luteolibacter sp.
ATCAGGCGGGCGGCGGCTTGGGAGCTTGGGTCAAATGGCTCAAGGCGAATGCGGAAACCATCACGCTGCCCGAGGTGCGGCAGAGTTTGGCTCGGTTCACGGGGACTTCCGCGCCGGAGCCGGCAGGGGAATGCGAGAGCGCGAGTGCGCCGGAGCCGGCGCCGTTGCTGGTGGAGCCCCCCACATTCAAACGGCAGTTGTGGTTGATTGGAGTGCTGGTCGTGTTAGTGGGGATGGTTGGTGGGTATTTGATGCTTCGCCAGCCACCAAGCGGCGTGGCCGCCCAGCAAGCGCCAGCGGCTGAGGTTATCCCGCAGGATGCCGCAAGCAAGCGCTTGGCGGAAGTGAATGCTCAAGCGGCGGCGTTGGCAAATGGTGGCCGGCAGCAGGTCGAGATCGACACCAAGCGCAGCGCGGTGTTTCAAATTGAGGATACCGAACGGCTCATCAATGAGAAGGGCCGGGAGGTGACGGTGGAGGGGTTGGTGACCAAAGTCAGGTTGTCGGACGCCGGCAAAACCCTGTATTTGGAGTTTTCCGATGACAGCGCGAAGGAACAGGTGAGGGGCTGCATCATGACCCGAGGCGTGCCAGAAGACATGTCCGCGCCGGCGCTCAAATTGCTGGAGGGCAAGCGCGTTCAGATCACCGGAGTGGTGCGAATCAAATCCTATTTCAAGAAATCATGGCCGGAAGTTATGCTCAAGGATCGCAGGTCGATCAAGGAAATGTGATGAGCAAGCGGGGCGGCGAGCCACTGCCGGGCTTGAAATTGCGCCCGCTGGAAATTCAAACTTGGCCGGAGTCGGGTTTGCGGGCAGGCTGGTGGACGTGACCGCCCGTGTGTTAGTTGATGGCTCTTCGGAGTTGGTTTTCGATTATGCCATTCCGGCCGGGTGGGACGTGCTGCCCGGTTGCCGGGTGCGCGTGCCGCTGCGCCGCCAATCCGCCACCGGCACCGTGCTGGCGGTGGGTGAGGCGGTGCAGGCGGATTTTGCCATGCGCGAACTTGAAAGCCTGATTGATCCGGCGCCGTTGATTACCCCGGTTTTGTTGCGCACCGGCGAGTGGATTGCCAACTACTATGGATGTAGTATAGAATCGGTCATCCGTTCGTTGTTGCCGGAAGCGGTGAGGACCGAGGAAAACTCCGCCAAAACCCGCCGCCTTGTGGTGATGGACGCCGCGCCGCCCACAGCGGAGTTGGAAAGACTCGCCAAGCGTGCAGCGCGTCAGCACGCGATCCTGATATTGCTGATGCAGGCGGTGGATGGCAGGTTGCCGGTGGCCGAGTTAGGTGAGGGGGCGTCCGCCGCGCTCAAGACCCTGGTCAAGGCCGGGTTGGTACGCATCGAGATGGAGGCAGTCCGCCGTGATCCTGATGCCGATGAGGTGGAAGAAATTCTGGAGTTCAAGCCGTTGACCCTCAACACAGGGCAGTCCGTCGCGCTGGAGAAGGTGCTCCATGCGGTGACTCATCCTGCCGAGAGCAAGCCGCTGCTATTGCTGGGCGTCACGGGCTCGGGTAAGACCGAGGTCTATCTGCAAGCGGCGCAGCGCGCCCTGGATTTGGGGAAGACCGTGTTGGTCCTGGTTCCGGAAATTTCCCTCACCCCGCAAACCGTGCGCCGCTTCAAATCGCGCTTTGCCGCGATGCAGGACCAGGTGGCGGTGTTGCACTCGCATCTTTCCCAGGGCGAGCGCTTCGATGAATGGCACCGCATTCGCAAAGGGCTTGCCAGGATTGTGATTGGCGCGCGCTCGGCGGTGTTTGCGCCGCTGCCGGACCTCGGACTCATCATCGTCGATGAGGAACACGAAAACTCCTACAAACAGGAAAACCCGCCACGCTATCACGGCCGCGATGTGGCCGTGTTGCGCGCCGCTTTCGAACCGGCGGCCATTGTGTTAGGATCAGCCACGCCCTCGCTGGAGTCATGGCACAACACCCAGCTCGGCAAATATGATTTGTTGCGCCTCGATCATCGCGCGGATGGCCAGTCGATGCCGCTGGTGCGGGTGGTGGACATGCGCCTGGAGGCGGCGAAACACAAAGGTGCGCCCGCGATACTATCCGACAAACTGCGGGCCGCGCTGGAACAGCGGCTTGAAAAAGGTGAGCAATCCATCTTGTTTCTCAATCGCCGCGGCTTCGCCCGCGCCTTGCAATGCCCGGCCTGCGGCCATGTCTGCCAGTGTCCGCATTGCGCGGTGGCGTTGACCTATCATCGCAGCGATGAGCGGCTCATCTGCCATGTCTGCGGCCATCAGGCGATTGTGCCGCGCACCTGTCCGGCGTGCAAAGACCCGGCCATCATCCTGCAGGGGTACGGCACTCAGAAGGTGGAGGAGGTTCTAACAAAAGTCATGCCGCAGGCCAAATTCGCCCGCATTGATGCCGACGCCATGCGCCGGCGGCATGCCTTGCGCGACGTCCTGCACGCCTTCAAAACCCACAAGATCGACATACTGATAGGCACGCAGATGATTGCCAAGGGGCTGCATTTTCCCTATGTCTCGCTGGTAGGCATTCTCTTTGCGGATCTGGGTTTGCACGTGCCGGATTTCCGGGCTGGCGAGCGGACCTTTCAATTGCTCACGCAGGTGGCCGGCCGCGCTGGCCGGGGGGAACTGAGCGGGGAAGTCATCGTGCAAACATTCACGCCACACTCGCCATCCATCCAATATGCACGGCGGCACGATTTTGACGGTTTTAGCGAGCAGGAGATGGAGTTTCGCCGGCAATTTGGGTTTCCGCCCTACGGTCATTGTGCCGTGCTCACCGCCCGCTCGAATCACGAGCGGCGCGCCGAGTTCACCCTCCAAACCCTGCATCTGCGCCTGATGGAAAACCTGCCTCAAGGCATCCAGCTTGGCGAGGTGCTGCCATCACCGCTGGTCCGCGCCCATGGCCAATTCCGCTTTCAACTCACCCTTCGCTCGCAACGGGCCCGCCCGCTCACCCGTCACGTCCAGGCGGTGCTCGCCCACACCAGTTTGCCCGAGGATGTCACCGTCGTTTTTGACATGGATGCGCTGAATTTTTCGTGACAGCCGCGATTGGTGAGCGGGGGTCAGTCAATCTAGGTTTTTTTGGGGGATCGTAAATGACGATTTTTACCACTGAAGCACTGAGGACCACTGAAACCACTGAAATATATATCAATTAATTATCAGTGCTCTCAGTGGTAATCAGTTCTTTCAGTGGTTTCTTTGCTGCGATACACCCCAATATGAGGGAAATGAACTTGCTCGACCCCGTGGCCATTTTGAGGTCAAACGCTGAGTTCTGAGTGTGGATGTTAGGTCACTTTGAATTCGACGTTGTGTTCATACTGGTCATCGACGAGGGGGATGGTGGGTCCCGCAATGGCCTGGCCGTCGAGCGTGAGCACCGCCGCATCACCCGCATCCGCGGCCAACCGGCTGATGTGGATGTGATAAACCGTTTGGCGGAAACGATAGTGAATTTTGTAGCTGTTCCAGGCAATAGGCAGGCATGGAACCAAGCGCAATTGATCGCCCTCCAAGTGCACCCCCAGCAGGGTTTCCACGAGCAAGCGATACATCCATCCGGCGGCACCTGTGTACCAGGTCCATCCGCCGCGCCCGGTGTGCGGTGCCACTGCATAGATGTCGGCCGCAACCACGTAGGGTTCGACTTTATAGGTGGCGATTTGTTGGGGAGTGCTGCCGTGATTGACGGGATTGAGCATGGAGAAGAGTTCCCACGCGCGTTCGCTGTCGCCGATGAGTGCAAATGCCATGACCGTCCAAACTGCGGCGTGCGAATACTGGCCGCCATTCTCCCGCACGCCCGGAATATAGCCCTTGATGTAGCCCGGATCCAGCGCCGAGGTGTCGAAGGGAGGATCAAACAATTGGATGAGTCCGGCGTCACGACGGATGAGGTGCTGATCAACGGATTGGAGCGCTTGGATCTGCATTGCCAGGCGCGAGCGCGAGCCATTGGCGCTGCCACTGATGACCGACCAACTCTGAGGCAGGGAATCGATCTGACATTCCGGATTGGACTGTGAGCCAAGGGGTTCGCCGTTGTCGAAATAGGCGCGGCGATACCATTGTCCGTCCCAGGCATGCTGTTCGATGTTGAGTTGGAGCAGGCGTGCCTGGGACAGGCAGCGCTCGGCAAATGCCGGATCGGCATGGGCGTGTGCCAGCTTGGCAAAGCGGGTGAGCACGTCATAAAGAAAGAACGCCAACCACACGCTTTCACCGCGGCCCTGGTGGCCCACCCGATTCATGCCGTCATTCCAGTCGCCACACCCGATCAACGGCAAACCGTGTTCTCCGAATGTCAGACCGTGCTCGATGGCGCGCACGCAGTGCTGGTAAAGCGTGGCGGACTCCTCCGAGCAGCCCGGCAAATCATAGTAGGCTTCTTCCTCCGGGCGGATCGGCCGCGCAATGAGGAACGGAACCTTTTCTTCCAACACGGCGGTGTCCGCCGCACACGCAACATAACGACAGGTCACATAGGGCAGCCACAGATAGTCGTCGGAAAAATGGGTCCGCACGCCGCGCCCGGTCGGGGGGTGCCACCAATGCTGCACGTCGCCCTCGCTGAATTGGTGCGCTGCGGCGCGGAGTAAATGTTCGCGGGTGAGGGCCGGTTCGGCATGCACCAGAGCCATCACATCCTGCAACTGGTCACGGAAGCCATAGGCGCCACCAGACTGATAGAATCCGCTGCGGCCCCAGATCCGGCAACTCAGGGTTTGATATAACAGCCAGCCGTTGGCCATCACATTGACCGCCGGATCAGGGGTTTCCACGTTGATCGTGCCGAGGGTGCGATTCCAATAGGCCCAGACTCCTTCGAGTGCGTGGTGGCAGGCTTCCGCCCGGCGGAAGCGTTGGATCAAGTTCTGGACCTCGGCCAGGTTGCGACCCACGCCCAGGCGGAAGCAGGTTTCGCGGGACTGGCCGACCGGCAAATCGAAGACCACCTGCATGGCGCCGCACGGATCGTATCCGGCGCCGACTTTGCCGGACAGGCCCATGCGTTTGAGCGCGGCGGGTTGGGAGAGGGTGCCGTTTCTACCGATGAATTCCTTGCGGTCCCCGCTGAGGGTGCGGGATGCATCATTGACATCAAGAAAGACAATGCGACCGGGGAAATCCGTGTTGTCGTAATTGCGTGCCAACAACGCCCCGGTTTTGCTATCCACCTCGGTTTGCACGTGCAGCAGGCTTTTATGCCGCAAGTCCCGCAACACCCACTCCGCGTAATGGGTGACGGAGAGGCGGCGCGGCCGGCCGGAAACATTGCGCAATTTCAACATGCTGAATTTCACCGCGGCGTCCATCGCCACGTAGACCCATAACTCGGAAGCTATCCCGTTTTCAGTGTGCTCGAAGACCGTGTAGCCAAAGCCATGGCGGATCACGTATGGCGTTAGACCCCGCGCCGGTGCCGGAGTGGGCGACCATAGCTGTCCGGTGTGCTCATCGCGGATGTAGAGGGCCTCGCCGGTGGGATCCTGCACCGGATCGTTGTGCCATGGCGTCAGGCGGAATTCATGGGCATTTTCCGCCCAGGTGTAACCGGCTCCGCTCTCGGAAATAACCGTCCCGAAATTGGGGTTAGCCAGCACATTGACCCACGGTGCCGGAGTGACCTGGCCGTGGACCAG
>JBILFE010000253.1:0-5656 GCA_044351705.1 Luteolibacter sp.
CGGGAGCCGGGGCGGGAGCCGGGGCGGGAGCCGGGGCGGGAGCCGGGGCGGGAGCCGGGGCGGGAGCCGGGGCGGGAGCCGGGGCGGGAGCCGGGGCGGGAGCCTTGTCAGGGGCGGGGGCCTTGCCCGGGCCTGAGCGGCGGGGGCCGCCGGGGCCAGCGTGTCTTGGCTGGAAAGGCATGGCTTTGCGCTCTTCATCAGAGAGCTTGCCGTCCTTGTCGGTATCGTATTTTTCCAGCATTTCTTTTTGGCGGCCTTCGCGGGCCTTGGCAGCTTCTTCCGGGCTGAGCTTGCCATCGCCGTCGGCATCATATTTGGCGAGCATGGCCTTGTGCATTTCTTCCATTTTTGCCTTGCGGGCGTCCATCATGGCCTTTTTCTCGGTCTCGTCGAGTTTGCCGTCTTTGTTGACGTCATACTCCTTGAGGACTTCCGGCGGGATCGGACGGTCCGGGCGTTTTGGGGCGGCGGGTGCGTCTTGGGCACCAATCCAGGCAGAGGTGCCGAGCAGGGTGCCGAGTGCGATGAGGGTGGTAACTTTCATGGTGGTATATGTGGTTTGAGGTTGGAGTGACAAGAGTCCAGTTAGTGGTCACTTGCGGGCATGGAACCGCGCAATCCCAAAAAGGTTGCGCGCTAAGTTGCGGAATATGTTGCCATGGGAGGATGCAGCGTCTTGGATGTGGCCGTGCCATGGCCGTTCTAACCACCACACCAGCCCCATCGAAAGCGCGCGTTTTTATCCGCCGATCCGGCAGTACCCTGGGTCTTTGGGTGGTGGCGGTGGCGGCGTTTTCGAGCATGCGGGCGCCGATCTATTTGGGCTTGATCGCGCTGCTAACAGTGGTGGCGACCATCGAGTATTTCCAAATGCTGCGGGCGGCCGGGGTGAAGTGCTTTCCGCGATTCGGGCTCGGTCTGGCGGTGGTTTATTGCGGGGTGCTGCACGCGGGGTTTCTCGGCCATGGGGGGGGGGTGCCGGCGGGTTGGGATTTGTTTGCGCTGGCGGTGGCGCTGGGAGGTGCCTTTGTGTTGCAGATGCGGGAGCCGATTCGCGGCATTGAATCGTTGATGGCGGTGGCGGCAACGCTGTGCGGATTTGTCTATGTGGCCATGCTGTTGAATTTCATGGCGCGGATTTTGTTCATGCTGCCGGCCTGGCAGGCGGCGGCGGGGATGGTGGCGGTGCCTGCCGCGTTTTTAATCTTATGGCTGCTGGCGGTGACCAAGTTCACCGATATGGGTGCCTACATCGTCGGTTCCCTCATCGGGCGTCACAAGATGATTCCACAGGTGAGCCCGGGCAAAACCTGGGAGGGCCTCGGCGGCGCGATTTTTTTCGCGCAAGTGGCCGGTTGCGGCCTCTACGGCGTGTTTCCGCGGCAACTCGCTGTGTTAGGCGGTTGGGGGCATGTGGTTTTTCTCGGTTTGCTGCTTGCGATGTTGGCGGTGCTCGGTGATTTGGCCGAAAGCGTGGTCAAGCGCGCTCTCAATGCCAAGGATTCCGGGCGCATGTTGCCGGGTATCGGCGGCGCGCTGGATTTGATAGACAGTGTTTGTTTCACAGCCCCGGCGTTGTATTATTACTTGCTATGGGTGTTGCTCCCGGCCTCATGAATGTTCCCCGCAAACGTCGCGTTGTCTTGTTAGGTTCGACCGGTTCCATCGGTTGTTCCACGCTCAAGGTGGCGCGCGAATTGGCGGACCGCATCGAAATTGTCGGGCTTGCCGCCGCCGGCAGCATTGAAAAACTCGCCGCGCAAGCGCGCGCGACCGGGGTGCGTCACGTGGCTCTGTATGATGCCAGCAAGGAAGCCGCGCTGCGGGCGATGTTGCCGGCCGGCGTGCAAATTCATGTTGGGGCCGATGGCTTGGCCAGTCTGGCAACGCTGGCGGCGGCGGACATCGTGGTGGTTGCCATCGTGGGCACCGCCGGCTTGCAGCCGGCGTTGGCAGCCATTGAGGCGGGCAAGGATCTGGCCATCGCCTCCAAGGAAATTCTGGTCATGGCCGGCGAAGTCATCACCACTGCCGCAACACGCCACGGGGTGAAGCTGCTGCCAGTCGATAGCGAACATAATGCGATTTTCCAATGCCTGGACGGCCACCGTGGCGGGCTGGAGGAGGTGGCGCGGCTGATTCTAACAGCTTCTGGCGGGCCGTTCCGGCAGTTGGCGGCAGCCGACCTGGCGCGGGTGACGCCGGAGCAGGCACTGCGGCACCCGACGTGGGACATGGGACCGAAGGTCACGGTTGATAGCGCGACGCTTTTCAACAAAGGCCTGGAAATGATAGAAGCGCGCTGGCTGTTTGGCATAGGCATGGAACGCATCGACGTGTTGGTGCATCCGCAAAGCATTATTCATTCAATGGTGGAGTTTTGTGATGGTTCGGTGATGGCCCAACTGAGCCGGCCTGACATGTGTTTTCCGATTCAATACGCGCTGACCTGGCCGGAGCGCGTGGCCGGTGGCCTGAATGCGCCGGATTTTCTGGCTTTGGCGAAGCTTGAATTTGAAGCGCCGCGGGACGACGTGTTTCCGGCGCTGGGATTGGCGCGGCGTGCGGGGCTGAGAGGCGGCACGCTGCCGGCGGTGTTGAATGCGGCCAACGAGGTGGCGGTGGAGTCATTTCGTGGCGGTGCCATTCCATTTCCCGGGATCTGGGCGTGTGTTGCGGCGGTGATGAATGCCCACGATGTCCAGCCGTCGTCGACGCTTGCCGCCGTGGTAGCGGCAGACCGCTGGGCGCGGGATGCGGCCGGCGCATTTTGTCGGAATAGCACTTGAGAGAACCGAGCGCTTCAGATATTAGATTTCAATCCGCCGCCAAATCCTGTTATGTTAAGATTCATGAAATGCACGTTGCGCGTTATTGCTGTTGTGTTGTTGCTGGCCGGTTCCAGCAGTGCCTCGCCGGCCGAGGCGGAGCGCGTGGAAAAGTCCTATCAACGCGCGATGGAACAGTGGACCGCGCAAGTGCGCGCTGCCAGCACCCTGGAGGCCCGCGACAAGGCGTGGAGTGCACGGCCGCTTGCCGCTACTTTTGCCAAGGACATGTGGACCATCATCAGCCCGGCGTTGCGCGAAGAATGGACCCTTGCCCCAGCCGCATGGTTTCTGAGCATCACCTCCGGGCTGCGCATCACTCAACCCAACGGCAGCAATAGCCCGGCATTCGCCGAGGAAATCAACGCCGTCCGCGCCGCGATCCAGACCGATCACATGCGCAGCGCCAAACTTGCCCCGGTGTGCCTTGCTCTGGCCACCAATGATGACCCGCATTCGCTGGCCCTGCTGGAGAAGATCCAAACCGCCCACACTGACAAATCCGTGCAGGGGGTGGCCGCGCTTGCGATTGCCATTCGCCTCAAATCCATTGGCGATGATGCCGCCCTGTTGTCGAAACGCCTGACGCTCTTGCGCAAAGCCATCATCAATAGCGCGGAGGTGGAAATCAACGGGATCTCGGTGGCAAAACTGGCCGAGGACGAACTCTATATCATCCGCTTTCTAACCAAAGGACGGACCGCGCCGGATTTGTCCGGCACGGACTCAGGGATGCGGCCCATGAGGCTCTCGGATCAGGCGGGCAAGGTGGTCGTCCTGTTGTTTTGGAACAGCGGGGTGCAGGAAGCCGGGCGCGTTCTCGAAATGGCCACCGCTCTGGAGAAAAAGTTTGCCGGAAAACCCTTCGCCGTCATCGGCGTCAATAACGACACCGTCAAAAATCTCCGCAGCATGCAGGAACAAGCGGAACTCGTGACCTTTTCCAACTTTTCCGACCCGGACAACCGCCTCGCCAACGAGTATCGGGTTGGCTTGTGGCCGTTGGCCTATGTGCTTGATGGCAAGCGCAAAATCCATTATGCGGGGCAACCCGGGGCGTTTGTGGAGCTCACCGCCGCGGCCCTGATCAATGAGCCGCCGGCTGCCGCCCCCAAGTGATGGATATTACTTGGGATTGGCGCTGATCACGATGGCCCGCGCGGAGTCGCGGTGGATGCGCAGGACCCCGGAGGTGCCATTGTAGGTCCAACCTCATGGTCCGGCAAGAGGACTCATCCGTATGGCGGTTTTGATCCTAACAACAAAAAGGGTGCGGGTTGGCGGGTGGCGAACGCGCCGTAGCGCGCCACCTGCCAGTGATGGGCGGCGAGCGTGGTGAACCATTGCTGCACTGCGGCGGCTTCCAGATCGCCACCCGGGTGACCTGGATAACAGATGACAGAAAGCAGTCCGCCGGGTTTGAGCAGACTCACGGCGCAGTTCAGCCCTTCGAGCGTGGTCTCTGCCGCGGTCATGATCCGGTGCTCCGCTCCAGGCAGGTAACCGAGATTGAACATCGCTGCGCTTGCCGATTCAGCGGCCGCGCGGGCGGCCATGCCGGCATGGGATTCATGGAAAAATTCGACCCTTGCCAGCAAGCCGGCAGCGGCCACCCGCGCACGTGCGGCGGCGATTGCCGCCGCCTGGACATCGAATGCGAGAACCTTGCCGGCCGCGCCCACGCACTCCGCCAAAAACACGGTATCGTGGCCATTGCCAGCCGTGGCATCGATCACTTGATCACCGCTGGCAATGTGCGCATGCAAAATTCCTTGTGCCAGTGCCGTGGGGCGTGGGGGATGGCATGCGCCGGGCTTCATGGGATGGGGCGGCGGGTGATCGAGGCGGTTTATCACCCGCGGCAACGCGGGGTGATGTGAGATTCACCGTGGTAGAAGGGCCTGGTTCGGGTCCACCCATGCCGGCTCATGGTTTTTTGCATAATTGAACAATTGACGATGCGGGTATTCCGCGAACGCGGGTTTTTCCGCCTTGTCCAAACGCGCGGTGGCGGCGGCGTTGAACGCCCGCATCACCTTTTGCATCAAGTGCAGGGTCAGTTGCCGACCGCTTCGCGCCTTCTGCACTTGTTTGTGGTTCAACTGCTCCACGGAGGCACTGACCAAATCGTGGTTGGCCAACTTCCAGAGCAACATGTATTGGTCCAGCGGTTGCGTGCCGTGATCGCGGGTGGGTTCGTCCATGGCCCAGCATTAGCGGATTGACGACCCACCACTAAGAAAAAAATCCGGATTTTTTAAAACCCGGCGGATGGTTTTGCTTGTAATCCCCCGGCTGGCCACCCATATCTCCGTGCGTTCCGAATCAGGAGGGGTGGTAGAGTGGTCGATTGCGCCAGTCTTGAAAACTGGAGGGCTCGCAAGGGTCCCGTGGGTTCGAATCCCACCCCCTCCGCCAATTGATTTCCAACGAGTTGCGAGGCTGGATCTTCTAACTAAGACCCAGGCTAAGACCCGGACCAACGAGATCCGCAGATGTCCGAGGGAATGTCCGAGGAGGGGAGGGGAGGATTTTCAGCCGGCACCAGATATGACGATGAGGGTCCGGATTGAGCCATAAATTCATGGAACCCTCATTGGTGTTCCAACTCATCAGTGACCCTCTTGTTGCAGAGGGTAGAGTCAGGAACATCCGGCAGCGCGCATGCTCGCGCTCCTCGTTGCCGAATTCGTCAGGCAGGCTCAGAACACCTGACCTCGGCAGGGTTTCGGGTGAGCTTAAGATGATACCGATTTGAAAATCATGCGCAGGTCGGTGCCCGGATAGATGGTCTCGGTGGAGGTCAGTTCGGCGCAGAGGTGGGCGAC
>JBILFE010000297.1:0-5200 GCA_044351705.1 Luteolibacter sp.
CGGCCGCCATCACAAAAAACGTTATCCCGAAAAAAATATGAAGACAAACGCTATTCTGATCTCTCTTGGTTTTCTAATGCTTCAGGATACCTGGAGCACTGAACAAACGCCCGCAACAAAGGGTCCTTTGGTGGATCTGGGGTACCAGCAGGATGCCATGGCGATCATCCGCAAACAACTCGCCCTGGCCCTTTCGGAAAACAAGGAGCATGCCTCGCTTGCTGATGCGCTCGCGGCGTGCCGGCGGCTTGCGGCCCCCTCATTCATCATCGATCTGCTCAGTGATCCGAAATACGGATGGAACCGCATGGCGCCCACCACCTTGTGTCATAACGACGACTTCTACACATTCGTCCCCTTTACCTATCGGGTGCATGAGGCATTGTTCGAGCGCTGGGGCGAGTTGGATCTGGAGGGCGCGCTCAAGCGCGTGCCCCCGTCTGTCACGGACGGGGATTTTGACGAGGGTCTGGTGATCACCTTCAATCTTTATAAAGGTGCTGCAAGCGTTAGAAATGGAAAGGATGTTTTCGACAAATTAATACCACCTAGGTCAAACGGCGACGGCTATAGCGAGGATGAAGCTTGCGCCCTTAGGTACTTGATGGAAGGCTGGGCGCGGTCGGATCCCGATGCGGCATGGGCCATCCTCATTAGCCATCCCTCCATGGTGAATGCCGGGAGCGGTGCTATCCGCGGCTACTTCAAAGGGTTGAGCCCTCATACGCCTTGGGAGAAGATGGCGCGGAAAGTCGAAGCATGCTGTGCCAAGGAGTCACTCATCGCGGGTGTGGATGCCAAACTCGAATTCCGCCGCAGCATGGCCGGCGCGTGGCTGCGCCACGATCCCGCCGCCGCCCTGGCATGGTTCGCCACCAGCAGCAGTGATCGAAGCCATTATGACACCGAAGAGCATGATGTGCGTGTCGAAGGCCATGCGTTTATTATCACCGAATGGCTGAAGGATGATTTGGCAGGCGCCACCCGCTGGCTGGCCACTTGGAAATCCGGCCGGATCTCCCCCGCCAAGGTGCTCGCCTATATTGCCGCCGAGCAGAAGACCCTGCCCCCAGGGAACGCTAACCCCAAGCTCAGGGCGGCTGTCGAGAAACTAATCCGGGAGAGAAAAGGCTCTTCCCTTCAAAAGGGGTGGTGCAATGTGGAAAATCGTTGAGTAAATCCATGCAGGAGCCGGGATCACATCGCAATAAGTCAAAAATGGTTGCGTAGTCGTGCGTCTCACTTCCCGCTTGTCCCCGGCGAGCCGCCGCGCTATCAGACAGCCACGCAATGACCGCCACCCCGCCATGGCTCGATCATAAAGATCATCTCAGACAAGGCCGCGTATTTCCGCCCGCGCTTGACGGGGGCAACTTCGCAACCTTGAAATTCCTCAACAACGGCAATGCCAAGGCAATCATGAAAGCACCCATCCTGATCCTCTGCCTCGCACTTGGCAGCCTTGCCACCGTCGCGACCGCAGCGGACCCCTCGCTGGCCGTCAGCCTAACCGACCAGGGGGCCATTCGGGCGCTGGCCTGGAACCGGCCCGGCAGCGCGCCACTTGACCTGGTTTTCCGGCAGGATCGTTTCGCCGGGTTCTCTTTCCATGTGAAGAACAGCGGGAATTGGGACACTCAACTCCCGCTCATCCGGGTCCAGGCTGGACGCGATGAGTTCGTGCTGAACCGGAACGGCATCGTCTATTCGTTAGAATACACGCTGAAGGACGCCACCCTCGAGGTGCTTGCCCGGATCAAGAACGAGAGCGGCAAGCCGTTCTCGCCGGAGCGCGTGCTGGTCAATGTCGGTGTGGACACCGAAATGGCGCAACATCCCGAGTGGAACCAGCGCTTCTTTCCGACGCTCATGCGCTGCGAGAAAACGCATTTTTGGGGCTACTTCATGCGGCCCGATGGCATCATTCTCGGCATCGCCTCGCCGGACCCGGTGGTGTCGTGGGCGCATGGCTATAACGGCGGCGGCCACCGCATCTTCACCTCCTGCCTCGACCTGCTGAACCAAGACCCGCAGCCCGCACGCCATCCGCAGGTCAATCCCACGCTGGCTCCCGGCGAATCGCGCCAGTGGAAAATCTTTCTCGAGCCGACAGACACGCTCGCCAAGGTCGAGCCGCTACTATCCGGCGTTGCCGGGATTCCGCTGTTAGATCTCGACCGGCCCACCGTTGAAGCGGGTCAAACGATTCGCGGGACGATTGCTTCCATGCACGCCCCGGTCGACTCGCTCGCGGTGACCGGACCGGATGGCAAGCCCGTGGCGTGCAGTCGGGACGCACAATCCTTTAGCTTTTCACCGCCGCAACCCGGCACCTATGTGATCGTTCTGAAAACCGCCGACGGCAAGATTGCCGAGGCCACCGCGTCCTGCCGGATGCCGTGGTCGTGGTATGCCAAACAGGCGCGCGCCAATGCTGTTTCCAAACCGCAGAAGGCATCTTCGCATACCGAAAGCTGGTATGGACTTTTTTCCGGCTACATTGCCCGCCGCTATTTCCCGGATGCCGGGCTGGATGCCGCGATTGACGCCAAATATGCGGAGATCGCACCGCTCCTTTACGACGTGAAGGACATGAAACCGAAGTTCCGCCGCACCCAAAACGACGCCTGCTGGGCCTCGTTGCTGGTGGCCCGCCATGCAGCCACCGGCGACATCCATGCGCTCGAGTTTGCCGCCGCCTTGGCTGACCATCTGATTTCCAATCAAACCCCCGACGGGGCCTATCGCAACGACCGCGCCCATTACACATGCGTCGTCTATCTGGCAAAATCCATGATGGAAGTCATGGCTGCCGAAAAACCGCTCGCCGAAAAAGACCCGGAATGGAAGGCCCGCTATGATCGGCAAGCGGCATCCGTCCGCAAAGCCATCGATGACCTCGCGCTGCACCTTGACAACATCGGCACCGAAGGCGAGGCCACCTACGAAGACGGCATGATCGCCTGTTCCTACACCCAGCTTGCGATGTTCGCCTTGTTGCAGACCGATCCTGCCGAGCGCCGGAAATACACCGCTGCCGCAGAAAAACTCGCATCCGGCCATCGCTGCCTGTCGCAGATTGTCATCCCCGACAGCCGCATGAACGGCGGCAGCATGCGCTTCTGGGAGTCGCAGTATGACATCAACACCCCGCCCAACATGATGAATTCGCCGCACGGTTGGAGCGCCTGGCGGCTCTACGGCCTGTGGTATCTCTATCAGCTCACCGGCGGCAAGGAATATTTGCGCCAGGCCATGAACGGGCTGGGGTCCTGCGTCCAGTTGATCGACTTCAAGGATGGCGACCTTCGCTGGGGCTTCATCCCCGATCCTTGTATTCATGCGCGAGTGTTCGAACAAGACCCGGCCACGCCCGGCATGGGTGTCTGGAACCCGCGCGTCATTGGCGAGCAATACATGCCAATGATTTCCGGCTGGTATCGCGCCAAACCCAACACTTGGGTCACGGGTTATTTTGGTATGGACGGGAAAATGGAAGGCGGCTGCTGCGACAATGATGTCCACGAAATCTTCAAATGCCTCGGCGAAATCGCCCTCACCTCCGCCTATGTTTTCGAAAACACCGACGGCTCGTTGGAAACCTGGAACTGCAAAGCCGAGCGGAACTCCGCCGGAACCATCAACGTCACCCCTGCCGAAGCCGTTGTCTCACGCATCCATTTCAACCTGAAAAAGCCGGCCACAGTCCAAGCCGCGTTCGCCACAGGAAAGCAAGACGCCAATCTCCCTGCCGGCATGACATGGTTCGGTCCCGGCGGCAAAACCTAACAAGACCATGTTCGACAAGATGGAGCCAGCAAGGTTGCCGGTCTGTCGGTGTCCCGCCATAAGGCAGGAAGTTCCAGTGAACGGTGAGTTGATCAATGCCCATCCCCGCATTCTCACCAACGCGCCTGCCATGAAAATCCTAAATTCTAAATTCTAAATCGAGCTGCGCTCGGTGGCTTATAATGCCAATGGTCGCGGCCACCCGAGCGCCGCTATTTCGTTAGAGCGTGGGTCATGGCGGCGAGATGCGCGGGGGTGGTGCCGCAACAACCGCCGACAATGGAAATGCCAAGCGCGCGCAAGGTCAGGGCGAGTTCCGCCATTTCCCCGGGTGTGGCATCGTAGTAGACTTCCCCGTCGCGCTGATGCGGCGCACCGGCATTGGGCTGCATGAGGGTGGGCCGACCACCAGCGGCAGCCACAATTTCCTTGGCCAAGGTGACGTAATCGGCGAGCGAAAGATCGGTACCGCAATTGGCACCGGCGATGCTAGCCCCGGCGTCATAGGCCGCGCCAATGGCATCGGCCACTTTGGTGCCCATCATGGTGCGGTATTCGCCGGCGTTTTTTTGGAAGGCATAGGTGGCGATGACCGGCAAGTCGGTGACGGCGCGCGCGGCCCGGATGCCGGCGCAGAGTTCGCCCGGATCGCTCATGGTTTCCACCAGGATGGCATCCGCCCCGCCTTCGACCAACGCGGCTATTTGCTCGCGGAAAATCCCCTCCAATTCCTCCGCTGTGGTCTCACCGAGAGGTTCCATAAAATCGCCGAACGGGCCGACATCACCGATCACCCAGCCGTCCGGCCCGACGACCTCACCGGCGAGTTGCGCCGCGCGGCGGTTCCATTCCGCCACCTGCCCGCCGCGGCCGTGCCGCTCCAACATCGAGCGTGAACCGCCGAATGAGTTGGTGGTGATCAAGCGGCAACCGGCATCACGGTATGCTTGGTGCACGGACTTGATCGCATCGGGACGTTCGGCATTCCAGAGCATGCCACATTCGCCGATCTTCATTCCGCGTTGAATGAGTTGGGTGCCCATCGCCCCATCACAGGTGAGCGAGGAACACAGGCAGGCTTCGGCTAGAGACGGCTTTTTCATGGTCGTGGATTGGGGTGGGCACCGAGCTAAGATCATTCCCGCCGCCGCGCCAAGCGCAGACTTTCATCCAGACTTCCATCCCCGAAGTGACATTCCTGTGGAATAAGCCCCCCTGCCCTGCCTCGCACTTGCGTGAACCGCCGTTTTGCCTTATCCGTGCTGTCGCTGCTGCCCATGTTGGCCTGTTGCGAGCCCAAACCTGCCATGTCCAAGGATTCCCGTACCCCTGCCAAGATGCCTGATGTGCCCGAGTATGCGGAGACCGCGACGCTGGGCGGAGGGTGTTTCTGGTGCGTCGAGGCCGCCTA
>JBILFE010000255.1:0-5635 GCA_044351705.1 Luteolibacter sp.
CCGCAGCCTTCTTCATGCCTTTTCTAACCACCTTCACTTCCAGGCGCCCCGCGGCATTTCTAACTTCCTCCAACTTTTCCTCGCCCTCATCCAACAACAGCATCCGGTAGTCTTTCGACACCTTGCCCGCCCAGTGCCGCGCGTCCGCCGCGTATCCCTTGTGGGCCATGAGCGCCCGCACCAAACCCGCCCGTGCCTTTTTGCCATTGCCTCTGACGCCGCCGCCCATCGCCTCGCCGTAACTGCTCCAGCGATAGTCCGCCGGGTCCGTCACCATCCCCGCCCGCACCGGGTTGAGATCGATGTATGCCGCGATTGTCCGCGATGCCATTCCATCCTCCACCAGCACACTCTTGAACCGCGACTCCCACAACGTGCCAACCCGCTCGTGTTTCGCATTGAACCACCGCGAAAACCGCTGCAGCAGCGCCTTCATGAACTCCCCCAGATCATGCATCCGATAGGTGTAACTCGCGTGCAAGTCTTTGGCTGCCGCCTCTCCGCCCGCGCCCAATTTCCGATACTCCGCCAAGCGCTTTGCCACCACCGCCACTTCCGCCTCGTTGCCACTGGCCCTCAACCGCGCCAACAATTGCGCATCGGATAATCCGCCCACCGGTAGCGGCGGCACCTCCAGCAGCAAATGCACGTGGTTGCTCATCAGGCAATACGCCAGCACCCCGCACCCCGAAAAGTTCTCCTGCATCCGCATGAACGTCCTGCACTTTTCCTTGTCCTCCTTCTCAAACGCGAACCGCCGGTCCACCACCCGCGTCACACAATGGTAGATCACAGGCTTTTCAGTTGAATCCTTCCACGGCGCCAGCCACCGCGTCCCTTTACCTTTCCTCCGCGCTTTTATCGACTTCATGCCACCACCCTACACGCCTTCGTCAACCACGCAACCATTTTTTTACTATTCGTCTGTGGCCTAATACACTTAGGACACCCCAGGCGCGCTTGGGGACGTGGCCGTGAAAGCGCGGATCCCCGGCGGATGGCGTCAGAATGCCCTCAGACACTCGTTCATCAGCTATCGCGTGGCAGAGACGGGCGACGTGCCCCGGACCGCGCTTGAGGCTGGCAATTCGCCGAAGATGATCTTCCGCCACTACCGGGAGGTCGTGGATGGCGAGGCGTCGAAGGCGTGGTTCTCGATCATGCCGCCCACCGAGTGGCCGCCGAAGGAATGGCGGCTCCGGTTCCGCACAAAGATGCAGGGAGTTGCAGCATGAGGTATCCTGAATGCGACGGCGTTTTTCAATAGACCAGAGGCATGGTTCGGCGGATCATCAGCCCGCCATGCCCAAGAAGTCCGGCCCAAAGCACATAGACCCGGAGACGTTCGCGCCCGTAGTCTGGAGAAATAAAGGCGTTCCGATTGGCACCGACTTGGAGTTTCTTGTCTGCAAGCGCCGGGTCTATCATGGCAATCCCGTCATTGGCGCTTCCAAAGCGGAAGGTAGGGCTGCCGATTGTTTCATTCATCCCATGGCAATCCAGCTTACCCCAAAGTTTGAGATCATGACCAGACTCAAGCTCATTGCTGGAACGTGGGACCGTGATTCACCAGTGAAGCACGGTATCTCGGACCGCTGCGCGAAAGTTGCTCTCGCGCAGGCATACCACGGAATCAATGCCAGTGTGGACCTGGTGACTATGGAGCCAGAGTTCGAACCGAAATTCAAAGATCTCTATTTTCACAAGAACGGCGTGCGCATTCGGAACATCGCGACAGCTCTCCGATGGACCCGATGGGAAAGGGACGGCTCCGCACTCAAGGATAGACAGGCGGAGCTTGAGCGGGTCCTACAGTTTTGCCCTGAATTTTGCACCGAACTCCAGATCAAGCGGTTTGCGGCGGAACAGGGGTTATGAAGAAAAACGCATAACCCCCGGAGTTATCCGGCAATTATTTAGCCAGCCCCCCGGAAATGGGAAATTTAGGCGGCGTTATGCATGAATTAACGTCTCCCAGTCACGCAACGCCGCGCCAGGTCGCCGAGCGTTACGCCGTCACCGTTCCGACCGTCTTCGGGTGGCTTCGCGCGGGAATCATTCCCGCAAAAGTCGCCATTGGCCGGATCTATCGTTTCGACCTAGCCGAAGTGGACGCGGCCCTTGCCCGCCACCGGAGCGACGTCGTCGCCACCGCAGTTCAAACCATCAACCCCGCTCACGGTCATGAAAACCTGGCTTGACGACGACAGCCGCCCTGTGGCCGTGGATGAAACCCATCCGGTGGACATCATTGAGCCGGAACCGGCACCACCCGCCCGGAGCACCCCGGACGCTCTCACGATGATCGAACGGATTGGTGGGACCTTCGTCCGAGGCAATCCGTTCATCATTCAGGTCGCGTGGCGCATCCTGCTCAACAAGGAAGCAAAATCCATGCGGGCATGTGCCAGGAAGATCGGCTGCACACCGCAGGCTATCAGCAAACGGGTGCGTCTGCTCGCTGAACATTTTGGCTACCCCATCAGCGACCGACGGTTGCGCGAGATGCGGCGGATGGTGGCAAAACGATCATGGGCCGAACGAAAGCGGCGGGAGGACAAATGCCCGCCCGCCACCAGTGATGACCAATCGAAGACGGGCGCTCCTGCCACTCCTGACAAAAGACCGCTCGTGAATATGACGGGTGTCAACGATTTGTCGGATTTTCCCCTCAACCCACACACCTGAGTTCGCGCCATGGGAAAATACAAATCACCGAAAACCGCCGTCGTGCTGCCGAAACGCACTCTCGATTATCTTCAGAGCGGCGCACCCGATGGACCAGCGCAGCGTCGAGAGCCATCTCAAATCGTGGGGCATCAGCGAGGGAAAATCGATTGCCGAAATGGTTTGTTCGATCCAGACCGGACGTTTCGTTCGGCGGACCGAGGATATTCACCGCACGGGGGCCACAGAACTGTTGGATCGCGCCTATGCCCTGGCATTCGACCCGCAACAGGCTCCCCCCGACGATGAACTGTGCCTCTGCCTTGACGACTACCCGATCGCCGCCCGCGGCAACCTGACATGTGTCCAGGGAAAGTCGAAGGTCGGAAAATCCGCCGTCATCGCCGCCATTCTCGGTGCATGTCAACGCGGTTGTCAGGCATGCTCGGGCGACACCCTTTGCTTTGAATGGCAGGGTGACCACCACGGCGCCATCATTCACCTGGATACCGAGCAAAGCGGTGGCGACTGGCACGCGTTGGTTCGCCGTTCGGTGAAGCGTTCAGGACTGCCGGCGGTTTCGACCAGACTGGTCTCCCTGCCATTGGTTCGCTTTGCCAGGAGCGAGCGTCTGGCCATTCTTGAACTTGCTCTTGAGAAGGAACGAGAGCGGCTGGGCGGCATTGACATCGTGATCATCGACGGAGTTGCCGACTTGTGCAGCTCGCCTAACGACGAGGCCGAGTCGCTTGAGCTGATATCGAGGCTGCACGCCCTCGCCCAGGAGTATCGAGCGGCCATCATCTGTGTGCTCCACGAGAACCCGTCGGGCGAGGGCAAGACGCGGGGACACCTCGGCAGTGAGCTCAATCGCAAGGCCTTCGCCAACCTGCGAATCGAAAAGGATCCGGACACATCGGTCTCTACGATGTGGGGAATGAATATGCGCAAGCGGGACAGGGACACGGCCCCCTGTATAAAGGGGGCCAAGTGTCCCGATTCGTTAGCTTCAAGGAATCTGCAGATTCACCCCCCGGAAACTCATGCGCTTACCTGTCCTGAGCTGACATGAGCACCATCATCCATCGAACCTTTTGACCCATCCCAAAAGAACGAAACAGCGAAGGCTGATACCCATGCGGATCTTCCCGATGGGTTGAGTTGGCCACGAGTTGCGTGAAATAGAGACACCAACTCGGAAACCGGCTACCCGATCATCGATGGAGGCATTTGCCAATTATGCTCTGAATGCTCTGAATGGAGGTTGCTGCTGCCTGCCGAAAGGAATCTATTAGACGCCCGATTCATGGCCGGGACCTTCCCACCCGTGTCCAATTTACATGAAATGTTACAACACGACTTCCCACATAACGGAGGGTTTGGCGGCTCCCGCTGATGCGCCGAAGATCTTGTGAAATCAATGGTTTCCGGCAAATCGAGACCAGGAATCAGCCCCCCGAAAATGTGGGAAATCGGGGTCAAATTTCCCACCTCTGCACACCACCGTCCGTCAGCGCCTCCCTCCAGAATATCCCGGTGACGAATTGACTTCGCCGTCGTCTTTTCGAGCGGTTGGAGATCCGACTCATGCAGCATGGGCTGGGATGTGGTCTTTTGATTTCATCAAATACGTTTATTTCACCATCTGCTGAAATAGCCGATTTACTGAAATTATGTGCTTGAAGGATTTCGCTGGATCAGCTACTTTCGCCGCGTGCTGAAACCCGCCGAAAGACTGAACGAGAGCGAATTGGAACCGCAGTTCCAGGCGGCGCTGCGCGGGTTGGTGGCGCGGGTGCCGTTTCTGAAGCTTGCCTCACTGAGGCAGGATGTGAAGCTCGGGCAGGATCGGATCGGACGTCCGGACTGGCTGGCGGAGCTACAGGCTGGGGATCAATTCTGGACGCTTGTGGCGGAAGGCAAAAAGAGCGGTCAGCCGCGCGAGGTGCGTGCGGCGGTGTTGCAATTGAAGCATTACCTGTCCCTGTTGCCGTCAGACAAACCGAGCTATGGACTGGTGATTGCGCCCTTCGTTTCGGAGGAATCGGCGCGGATTTGCACAGAGGCGGGCGTCGGCTACACGGACTTCGCCGGGAATACGCGACTGTCGTTTGACCGGATTTTCATTGAAACACGAGCGGAGCGAAAACATCCCGCCGTGAAACGGGAAGCGAGGTCGGTATTTTCACCCAAGGCCGCGCGGGTGCTCCGGGTGCTGCTGCAAGGACCGCTGCGGGCATGGAAGGTGAAGGAGTTGGTGGCAGCGGCGGAGGTGAGTCTTGGTCATGTGAGCGCGGTGCGTCAGCAGCTTTTGGCCCGAGAATGGGCGACGGAGGAAGAGGAGGGCTTGAGGATCAGCAAACCGGACGTGCTGCTGGACGCATGGGCGGCGGATGATGCCTGGGGGAAGCGGACGGAGACGCGGGAGTATTCCTTGCTTGAGCAAGATCCGGACAAGGTGGCGGTGAAACTGATAGAAACGCTCGGCGGGAAGAGGCATGCGTTCACGCAGTGGTTCGGAGCATTCCAACGTCGGCCCTACACGGTCCCAGTGGTGACCACGGTGTATGTGGAGGATTTTCCGAATGATGATGTTTTGAAGGACAATCTCCATGCTCGGCGGGTGGGTGCGGGGGGCCGGCTGCGGATTGTGAAGCCAAAGGACGAGGGGGTGTTCCAATGTCTTCAGGAGATTCGAGGACGTCAGGTGGTTTGCGACGTGCAACTCTATCTGGACGTCATCCGTGCAGGCTTGCGCGGGGACGAGGCGGCGTCTGAACTCAGGGGCATGAAGAATTTTTCAGGAGGCTGGAAATGAGCGAGGAGCCCTTTCAGCTCGGGGATTATTCCCAACTCGGCCTCGCGTCGGCGGAAGCGGCGCTTTTCTCCGCATGGGAGGTTCTTGAGAAATTCCACGAAGACCTGGTCGTGGTGGGAGGTTTGGCGGTTCACTATCACACGAGAGACG
>JBILFE010000254.1:0-5635 GCA_044351705.1 Luteolibacter sp.
TCAGTGCTTCAGTGGTAAAAATCGTCATCCACAATCCCCCCAAAAAAACCTCAGCTTGACCGCACCTTCGGGGAATTCAACTTGCTCGCCACTGCGTCAAAAACGAGGTCGTTTACTGAGTTCAGAGCATCGGCCCGGTGCGCGGCGGCGGGTCATTCGCGAGAGGGTTGCGGTCACTTTTCCGCCCCGGTCGCCGGGACCACCTGCAATTCCTGATAGACCGTGTTTTCCGCGTCATTGATCGGGAACACCGCCCACACCAGCCAGCGGTAGGCACCCAGCGGCTTGTTCCCGCTGGCGCGGATGCTGGTGGCCTTGCACTCGGCATCCTGGCGGGCATCCACAACGCCCAGCGGCGTGAACAGCTTGGCATCGGCGACATTCCAACCGGGATCGGTGGCGGCGGCACTGCCGTAGAGCACGAAGTTCTGGCGGCCACGTTCCCCGCCGCGCGAATACGTGTTGACCTGGGCAATGGAGGTCACTTTCGCCAGATCGAGCTTGTACATGCCGGTGACCACCCCGTTGGCAAACAACGGACCCATGTCATTGCCGAACTTGCCATCGACGAGGGATTCGACCGGATCATTGTTAGGTTTGGCACCGCCCGCGCTCACCTTGGCGACCACCACCCCCGCCGCCGGTGTCAAAGGAACGGTTTTGAATTCGGCATTGCCCGAACTCTCGGTGACCACATACGTGTAATCCTTGATTTCGAGGGTCGCCTTCTTTTGCTTGCGTGAAACGAGCAGCGTGAGCTTCTTGCCGGCGGCCTTGTCCTGCAGTTTCCGCAGGTCATACATGGATCTAACTGGCTGGTCGTCGCAGGCGACAATCACATCGTCCTTCAGAAGGCCGGCCATGGCCGCCGGGCTGGCCACGGGCACATCCAACAACAGGACGCCGGACTCATCGGCCAGGCCGTAGGCCGAGCGGTCGCCCAGGCCCTCGATGTCGCGGATGCCGGCCCGCCAGGCATAACTGGCCCGCTTGATGACTTTTTTCCCTCTCACCTGATTTTCGAGTTTGGGAATTTCCGGGGTGCGGGCGATGGCTTTCAGCTCGGGTTTCTGCACGCCGAACGGGTCCATCGGGAAATTGACGAAGCCGAGTTTGAGGGCCGGCGAGCCGTCCTTGACGCGGAAGTCGCCGTTGGCCGGATCGATGAACATGGCATCGCCGATCATGGAATGTTCGTCACGGTTGGATTGGTCGGAGAGGGCGTCGGCGTGTTGGAGATTGGCCAGGCCCGCACCATGGACGAGGTTGAAATCGAATTCCTTGCCCCAGGGAGTTGGCGGCATGCCGCCGGCCGGGAGGTAATGATCGCTGCCCATGATATTGCGGCGCACGATGTCCTCGCTGTGTTTGTACCAGACATGCGGGTGGAAGCCGTTGTTGACCATGATGTTGTTTTCCACCACGCGGAAGAACCCTTCGCGGTTCTTGAGGCCGCCGCGCAGGAACAGGTTGTTATAGATATGATAATTGCTGGAGCCGTCGTCGAGATCGACATCCCAGCCATGGTCGCAGCGCCAGCGATTGTTACGCAGGGTGGTGGTCTTGACCGCGTCGAGAGTTACAAGGCCCTTGTTAGCCGCCCATCCCTCGTCATCGTTGAGGTTCAGGCCGCCCAGTCCCCAGAAGCGGTCGCGGCCCCACGAATTGAACGACCCATGGTCGCCGGTTTCCTTGACCGTATCAAACACATCGCAGAACTCGATGAGATGGCCGCCCCAGCAACCGTCGCCAATGTTGATGCCCGAGCGCGGCATGTCGTAGACCGAACAATGGCGGATGGTGATGCCCTGCGCGATGTCCACCGAGACGCCCGCGGTTTGCTTTTCTATCCGGCCGATGTCATGGATCAGGCAGTCGTTGATCAGGCAGTCCGCCGGATAGTTGTTCGTCTTGGGACCGGGTGTCTTGTCGATGTTGGCGAGTTGGTTGCCCTTGTCCCAGTTGACCGGGTTATAACAGGCGGCGGGGTCGCCGATGACCAGCACGCCGCTGCCGCCCGCGCGGGCGATCTGACAACCGCGGAGCGTGATCCGCCGGTTGTAGTTGTTGATGAAAACCGCGTTGCCGCCGACCCGGTCGATCTGGCAATCCACGATCATGCAGTCTTCCGCGCCGTCGATGAACACCGCACCGCCGCGATAGATCGCCCAGTCCGTGCGCAACAGCGGCTCCTTGGTCTCCATGAAGGTGCGTGCGGCGTGGCGGAAGGTTAGCCCTTTGAAACCCACAAAACGCACCGGGGACTGCTCCGTGCCACGGAACTCGATCAGATGCTTGAGGCGCACCCCTTCGATAGTGGCGGTGGCAAGGTCAATACCCGCCGGTGGTTGGAAATAGAGCAAACTGTTTTTCGCATCCAGAAACCACTCGCCGGGAGCGTCGAGTTCTTCAAAGATGTTTTCCACAAACCGATGTTCCTTGTGCATGCCCATCGGCCGGTTGTTCTGCCAACCGCCTTCATAGGTGACCTTGTTGTCCGCGCCCTTGCCGGTGATGCGATAATGCATGCCGCCCCACTCCTGAACATGCAGGGCATGGATGAACCCGCCGGACGGATCCTTCCAGCGCGCCGCCCGTTCCGGGCTGAAGGCATCCGCTGCGGTGCCGTGGAAGAAGCGTGCCTTGGGATCCATGTTGGGATAGCGCGCCAGCGGCTGGCTTTCACCATTCACGAACAACTGGTCGGTGGTGAAACCCGCAGGCAGATGGGCCCGCATGATGCCATCCTTGTAGGGTTCCCACTTGAGATTGCGCATTTGGATGCCGCCGCTGATGACCGGTTGCTCATTCTGATACGCCTGATAGACCACTGGCGCCGCCTTGCTGCCGGAATCCACCGCGGTGAAAACCAGGGTTTCCGGCAGATAGTAGCTGCCGGCTCGGATCATGACCGCCACCGCCTCGCGGCCCGCCACCTTGCGCGCCGCCTGCTGGGCGCGCTGCAAGCTGGCGAAGGGCTTCTCCAGCGTGCCTGGATCCGCGTCATTTCCGTTAGGAGCCACATACAGTTGCGCGCCGCGCGCTCCAACCGGTGCGGAGACGCCCAGTGCGATGGCCATGGCCACTATGGATGGAATGATGCTTTTCATGATTTTCCTTGGTTTGGTGTGAGTCAGGGGTTCGCCACGGGCGGCAATTCCACATGCGGGTTGCTGATAGACAGGCCGCGGTCATCGGTGACATTGAAATAGAAGATGATGGGCCGCAGCGCCGGCAGCTTCACCGTCACGGACTTGCCGTTGATCTCGGCCGGCACGCTCTGCCAGACACGGTCCTTGGCATTGGCGTAATCCAGCCGGACTTTGGCCACCGTTCCGGAGCCCGCGATGACGGCCTGGGCCTTGTCCCCTGCCATTGTTGTGGGTCCGATCTGCAACAGCGGAGCGCCCTTGTTCACATGGCTGTTGATAAACGCATCCACCTCGGGAAATGTCCAGATGTGGCCATGACCCCGGTTGATCTGGATGCAGAGGGTGACGGGAGATTTCACCAGCTTGTAGGACTTCTGATAGCTATCGAGAAAATAGGCGCCATCATTGGTGCCGTTCATGAACAACATCGGGCATTGCGCCTGCCCGAGGTAACACGACGGCTCGAAATTGTCGATCCAGCGCTGTTTCAAATCGTCCGGCATTTTGGCAAAGTAGTTGTCGACCCAGGCGCTCTTCTCATGGATGAACCCGCAGCCGTAGACCGGCACCGCCGCCTTGAAGCGGTGGTCCACCCCGGCCACAATGCACGTCAGGTAGCCGCCCCAACTGATGCCCGTCAGCGCCGTCCTGTTAGGGTCGACTTCCTTGAGCGAAGTGAGCAGGGAGTGGCCGCGGATGACGGCCGCCACCGCCTGATAGGTCCAGATATCCTTGACCTCATCCGGCCCGAAAGCCCGGAACTTGACATCATCGCCCTGATCCGGCCCGCCATCCGGCAAGCGCCCTGCCGGTCCCTTGCCGGCCGTGTCCATCGCCAGCGCCGCGTAACCATTGTTCACCCAGTGCTTCACCCAGCCGCGAAAAGCTTTCCCGCCGCCGCCATGCACCAGAACGATTCCGGGAAACGGCCCGGGCCCATCCGGTTTGCCGCAATAGGCAAACACACGCGTTGGCTTGCCCTTGAAGCTTTCACCTTCATAGTACACCTCCCGGATCTGCTCTTTGGCCTCGCCCCAGGTGGCCTGCGGCACTTGCGAGAGCGCCGCCATATTCCAGGGACCTGTCTGCTCCGCAGTGGCGGATAAAATCGTGGCAAATAAAATGCCTCCTGCCAGTAGTCTTCTCATGTCATCAATCTCCCATTTTTCCATTTGCCAATCCGTTTCTCAGGGCTGATGGGCCTCAGATTGGATCACTTTGGTTTCACCGTTGACGCGCACCGTTGCCTCGCGCTTTTCGTTAGAGTAAATCCGGTAGGAGGTGACCTTGCCATCCTTCCATGCGATATCCACCTGAAACCCGCCGCGGGCACGCAGGCCGGTCACCGAACCGTTAGGCCAGGCATCCGGCAAGGCCGGCAACAGGTGGATGAATCCCATGTGTGACTGGACGAGCATTTCGCCCACCCCCGCCGCGTAGCCGAAATTGCCGTCGATCTGGAAGGGCGGATGTGTATCGAACAGATTAGGCGTAATCTGACTTTTCAACATTCCGTTCAGAATCTTGTATGTCCGGTTTCCGTCCTGCAGGCGCGCCCAGATACAAATTTTCCACGCGCGACTCCAGCCGGTGGCACCATCGCCACGGGCATTCATCGAGACTTTGGCCGCCTCTGCGAGTTTGGGTGTGGTCAAGGGCGAGATCTGGCGGCCGGGATGAACCGCGATGAGGTGCGAGAGATGCCGGTGGTCTTCCTTCGGATCGTCAAGGTCCGCCATCCATTCCTGAAGCTGGCCCCACTTGCCGATTTGCGGGCCTAACAGACGGTCGCGCAACGCCATGATTCTCTTCCGGTATTCGGCATCCACATTGAGTGCCTGGGAGGCCTCGATATAGTTGGTGAAGAGGTCGTAGACGAGTTGTTGCTCATACGAGTTGCCTTGCGCTTTCGGGCCATGCTCAGGAGAGACGCTCTCGGGACTGATCAGCTTGCCGCCAGGTCCTTCTTTAAGGGAGTCCTCCCAGAATTCACACAACTCCTTGATGATCGGGTAGGCCCTTGTTTGGAGGTATTCCTTGTCCAGGGTGAATGCGTAGTGGTCCCAGATATTCTGCGCCACCCATGCTGCGTCGCCGGGAACCCAAAGATACGACGCCCCGCCGAACACGCCGTTTTCCGAGCGTGTCATCCAGCCTCGCTTGGTGCCGAATTCCCTCTTGGTGTCATCGCGGCGCACCGGGATGACCGAATACAACCACTCGGCCAGCGGACTAAAACATTCCGACAGATTTGCCTGATCCACAAACCAGTAATTCATCTGCACATTGACGTCCGTATGATAGTCGCAGCGCCACGGCGGATTGTTATTGTTGTTCCACAACCCCTGCAGATTGGCGGGCAGGCGGTTGCGCGATGAACTGATCATCAGGTAGCGCGCGTGCTGATAGAGCAGCACTTCCAATTCCGGATCCATCGCGTTGGCTTGCTTGTAGTTGGCCAGCCGCTTGGAAGTCGGCTGCGT
>JBILFE010000256.1:0-5622 GCA_044351705.1 Luteolibacter sp.
GATCCCATTCCCTCGTTTCGCAAAATGACCCACACGCCACAACCCGCACTCAGGCATCCGGCGCGCCGGCGGATGCTCGCTATGGGTATGGGTGTGGTCTTTTTGCTCGGCATGCTGGTGGTTTTCCTGCCGCGACCCGAGATCTATCAGAATGGCGGCGCCTGGTCACGGGTGGTGCGGGACCGCAACGGGACCTTGTTGCACATCGCCGCGGCAAGTGACGGTCGGTACCGCCTGTGGACCCCTTTGTCCGGCGTGAGCCCGGACTGGGTGCAGGCCACCTTGCACAAGGAAGACCGCAGGTTCCACTGGCATCCGGGCGTGAATCCCCTGGCGCTCGCGCGCGCCGCCTGGGGTGCTGTCAGGGGACGTCCTGCCGGTGGCGCCTCCACGCTCACCATGCAAGTCGCGCGGTTGCGCTGGCAGCTAGAAACCCGCCGTGTGCCTGGCAAGGTCCAACAAATGATCCGCGCCATCCAACTCGAGCGCCATTATTCGAAAAACGCGATCCTCGAAGCCTACTTCAATCTCGCCCCGTACGGCGGCAACGTCGAGGGCGCGGGGGCCGCAGCTTGGTTGTGGTGTGGCCGTGATGCCGCGCAAATCAGCCAGCGCGAGGCCATCGCGCTGAGCGTCATCCCGCAAAGCCCGGCCACCCGCCATCCCGGCCACCCGCGCGATGCCGCCCGCATCGCCGCCGCCCAGGGACGTCTCGCCGGATTGTTGGAAAAACAGGCGGACTTGCGGAGTGACCCGCTGGGCGGCAGCTTCATCCTGACGCCGCCCGGCGCGCCGCCGCACTCCGCCCCACACCTGTGCCGGCGCCTGATGCAAGCCACCCCCCAACGTGAAATCACCAGCACTCTGGATCTTGGCATGCAACAGGAAATCGAGCGCGGCATCACGGCTCATTTGCAACGCACCAGCGAGCAGGGCATCGTCAATGCCTGTGCCATTCTCGTGCATGCGCCATCGCGCGAGGTGCTTGCCTATGTTGGGTCCGCGGATTATGCCGACCGGGGAATTTGCGGCATGGTCGATGGGTTGCGGGCGCGGCGCTCGCCGGGGTCCGCCTTGAAGCCATTTGTCTATGGTTTGGCCCTTGATCAGGGGCTCATTCATCCCCGCAGCCTGCTCATTGACGGACCCATGGTTTTCAACGACTACAACCCGGAAAATTTTGAAGGCGAGTTCATGGGGCCGATTCATGCCTGCGACGCGTTGGTGCGCAGCCGCAACATTCCCGCCGTGGCCCTGGCCAACCGTCTTGGCCAGGGCGGCCTCTATCGCCTGTTGCAACGCGGCGGGGTCGCTCTAACGAAACCAGCCGATTACTACGGACTCGCCCTGGCCCTCGGCGGGCTGGGCATCTCGCCGGTGCAACTGGCCGCGCTTTACTGCGGTCTCGCGGATGACGGCAGGCCGCAGCCTGTGGTTTTCTCGTTAGCTAACAACCCTGCACGGCCATCGCCAGCCCCGCCGTTGTTGTCTGCCGCCGCGCGGTTTCTGGTCTTGGACATGTTGCGGGGCGGGGCCGATCTGGGTCCGGAATACGGCTTTGCCCGCACCGATCCGCGCATCGCCTGGAAAACCGGAACCTCGCATGGTTTCCGCGACGCCTGGGCTGTTGGTGTTAGAGGGGATTATGTGCTGGTGGTGTGGCTCGGCAATTTCAGCGGGCGCGGCAACAACGCGCTGGTGGCGCGGCGTTGTGCGGCACCCTTGTTGTTTGATCTGTACAGCCGGCTCCGGCTCCCGGACAAAACCATCCTGCCGCCAGCGAGCGTGCGCGAAGTGGATTTGTGTGCCATCTCCGGTGACCTGCCCGGCGCGTGGTGCAAGCAAACCCTCGCCGGTGGGTTCATCCCCGGCGTTTCTCCCATCGCGCCGTGCCAATTGCACCGCAGCATTCTGGTGGACGGCGCCAGCGGCAAACGCGTCGCCAGCGACGATGGTCGTCCGGGATTGGTGCGGGAAATCCACGAATTCTGGCCGCCAGACATGTTGGAACTGTTCCGCAAGGCCGGGCTCCCGCGCCGCGCGCCGCCCGTGCCGGAAAGCGGCACCGATACCTTGCTAGGTCTCGATCCCGGCACGGCCCCGGTGATCATCGCCCCGCTGAAAGGCCGGATCTACCAGATAGGTGGCGACCCCGCGGCAGCGGAAATCCAACTCCAGGCGCGTGCCATTCCCGGTGTGCGGCAGCTTTATTGGTTTTGCGGTGATGCCTTTCTCGGCACCTGTGCGCCGGCGGACGCCCTGTCATGGAAGCCGCGTCCTGGCGACCACCAGCTTCGTGTCCTCGATGACCATGGCCGCGCCAGCGAGACCAGCGTGCGGGTGCGGGCAGAGTGAGAGCGTCATCCACTGCCGCCTGGCTTGCTAGAAGGCGGGCCCAGTCCGCGCCACCATGGATCCGGCGTCTGCCTATGCGCGTTGTCATCAAAGCACCTACATGCCTGTCACCAGCGCGTCTATAACAAGCGCCAATAGCTCTAACTGTAAAATTTTCCTTGCCGGCAGCGGTCGGAGGCGAGAGCGTAGCCCCGTTATGGTGACCACACAAGATCAAAAGAAATTCCATTCGCAAGGCCTCAAATTTCTATCAATACTGGGACTCGGTGTTGGCCTCGGTCTCGCCGCGCATGCGGCTGACCTGCTGGCGCCGGTTGCCGCGCCAGCGGAGCCAGCCGGCATGAAAGTGCTTTTCAGCGGCAAGGATCTCAGCGGCTGGGATGGGGATAAGCGCTTGTGGTCGGTCAAGGATGGTGCGATTCATGGCGAGACGACCCCGGAAGCCGCCGCCCAGGGCAACACATTCCTGATCCTCAAAGACCAGAGCTATGGCAATTTCGATCTGCGTCTGAGCTTCCGCTGCAATGCAACTAACAACTCAGGCATCCAGTATCGCTCCAAGCACATCACCGAGGGCTCGCTCGCCAATGCCTGGGTGGTTCGCGGCTACCAACATGAAATCCGCAATCAAAACAAGCTCCCCAACGTCTCCGGGTTCATCTACGACGAAGGCGGCAAACGCGCGCGCCTCTGCTTCGTCGGCGAAAAGGCCACCTGGGAAAACTCCAGCAAAAACGTCGTCGGCACTTTGCTCGATGCCGCGGGATTCGAGAAGCTCTTCAAACTCGACGACTGGAATGACGTCATCATTATTGCCCGCGGCAACCACATCCAGCACTATCTCAACGGCACATTGATTCTTGATTTCACCGACAACGACCCGCAGTTGGCTCTCAAGGAGGGCATCATCGCCCTGCAGCTTCACGCCGGCAAACCGATGTGGGCCGAGTACAAGAACATCCGCATCAAGGACCTTGGCAAAGAGTAGTTGCCCAATTGATTATGAAAAACCTAGCAACATGGATTGGGGTGGCCCTGTTGGTGGCCGGGTTTTCTCTTGCCACCGCGTCGGCGGAATCATATATATGGACTGGCGGCTTCAGTAACAATTGGAATGACGCCGGGAATTGGACTCCGGGCCAAGTGCCCGGAGCCTACGACACCGCAGCCATTCCCGCCGGCAGTCACTCGGTTGTCATCGACGTCAGCACGGATATTGGGGGCCTGAGCATTGGTGCCGGTTCGTCGTTGTCCATCGCGGCCGACTTGAGTATGTATGGAGCGCTGACGAATTCGGGGGATCTGTTTTGGCAGGGTGGAGATATCCGTGTCAATGTTGACGAGTACTCTGGATGGAGCGGCGGGATCATCAATGCAGGCAGTGGCGTGTTTGATATTCGTTGCGACCAGACGATGATGAACTCCAATGGCACTCCGATTTTCCAAAACATGGGCATCTTGCGCAAGAGCCAGGGCGTGGACATCACCTACATCTATCTGGTTTTCAATACCACAGGCACCGTGGAAGCGCAGAGCGGCACCCTCCAGTTCAGCGGCGGCGGGGATCTGGGTGGATCATTGCAGGCCTTTGACAACGCGGCTTTGCATCTGGAGAGCGGAACATTCGTGCTTTCCGGCATCCCTGACTTCCAGGGGCCCGGGCAGATCGGAGTGATCAGCACGCTGGTGCTCAACGGGGCGTTCTCGGGAACCTTGGGAATTTATGGTGGTTCGTTGAACACGGGTTCCTCCCTGACGGTTTCCAACAGCGGCGTGCTTAATATCCTCGGTACCCTTGGTGCCAATGGGATGTATGGTCCTCTGATCAACGCGGGGACGGTAAACATCTCCGGCAACCAGTATCTGGACCTGTATGGTCCGCTGAGCAACACCGGGACGGTGAACTGGAAGGACGGGGACATCAATGTGTATTACGATCCCGGACAAAACTGGCGCGGTGAGATCACTAACTCCCCCGGCGCCACCTTCGACATCAGTTGTGCCAGAACGCTATCCAACACGGGTAGCCTGCAATTTCACAACGCCGGGATGGTGCGTAAAAGCGCGGCTGCGGGCCGTGCCAATATCAGTGTGTCTCTCAACAACACCGGCACGGTGGAAGTGCAGGCCGGCACACTCGGCTTCGACGCCGGCGTTACCCAGCACGACGGCACCACGCTGACCGCAGGAACATGGATTCTGTCTAACGACGCTCAGTTGGACTTTTCACAGGGTGACGACATCACCGTCAACAACGCCCAGGTCACTCTGGATGGAGCCGCCTGCGCTTTCACCAAGTTGACCAGCGCACTCGCCGCCAATCAGGGCAGCCTCACCCTCAGCAACGGTTGTGTCCTCAGCACGCCGGTGGCTTTGACAAATTCCGGGGTGTTGTGTCTCGACGGGGCTGCCACCGCACTGAGCGTTGCGGGCAGCTACACGCAGACGGCGGGCAGCACGACGCTGGCGGGCGGTGCCACTCTCACCGCCACCGCCGGCTTTGCCATCACCTATGGTACCTTGGCCGGATCCGGCACGCTCAATGGCGTGGGGGTCGCCACCCACACCACTCTCGGTGCGGGCAGCCACCTCAACATGAACCTCGGTGGCACCGATGCCGGCACCCAGTACGACTCATTGCATGTCATCGGCGGCCTAACACTCGGCGGCAATCTCGGCGTCAACTTTGCCAACGGCTTCCTGGCCATGGTCAAACCTGGCGACGTTTTTGTCATCGCGGAGGCCAGCGGCACCCTCACCGGCAGTTTCTCTAACATTGCCAGCGGGGCCCGCATCACCACCGCCGACGGCCAGCATTCTTTTGTCGTGTATTACGGTGCTGGCAGCCCCCATGGCGCGCAAAAAGTCGTGCTGACGGAATACTCGGATGCCATTGCGCCGGTATTGACGCTGCCTCCTGACATGACGGTCGAGGCCACCGGCGCTTATGGCGTGATGGCGGTGACCTACGCGGTGGGTGCCATCGACGCGGTGGACGGCGAGGTGGCCGCCACCGCCGAGCCGCCCAGCGGCGCTCCGTTTCCGTTAGGTTTGACGACGGTTCATGTCAGTGCCAGCGATGCAGCGGGCCACGAGGCCACTGATAGTTTCACCGTGACGGTGGTGGACACCACCGGACCGGTGGTGGCAGCGGCGCCAGATGTCATCACCGAGGCCACGGGTCCCGGCGGGGCGGTGGCCAACTTTCCTACGCCGGGTGCAGAGGATCTGGTTGACGGTATGCGGCCGGTGGTGCTGAGCCCGCCG
>JBILFE010000257.1:0-5620 GCA_044351705.1 Luteolibacter sp.
CACAACGGGGCGCCGACCTCGGTCCTGTCATCTTCACTGCGCGCTGAGCCCGGCCCTGCCTCCGCAACGACATTGAACTCCTGCGATTGGGGAAGAATAACCCATTGCAACTTCGGAGAAGTTGCAATGGGAACCGAATTCAATCCGTGTAATCCGTGTAATCCGTGGTTGATCTATCTGATATATTGAAACCCACTGCGGAATTTCATCAGTGGAATCAGTGGTCCTCAGTGCTTTCAGTGGTAATCCGTGGTTAATCTATCCGAATCTTTAAACCAACTTCCAAATTATCAGTGGAATCAGTGGTTCTCAGTGTCCTCAGTGGTAAAAAATCATCACTCAATTGACGGATGCCATAGAAGGGCGTGACGAAAGATCAGCCTGCACCGCGGCGTATCGCGCAACCGCATGCAACACGATCACCCGATGATTCGAATGAGCCTGACCCGTGGACTTGGCCTGTTGCTAGTGCTGAGCCATGCCGCCGCCACCGCTGCCGGCGAAAACCCTGCGGCCACCCATCCCGCCAAGACGCCCGTCACCAACCGGCGCACCACCTTGCTGGTGCCCTTGCCGCAGGAAGCTTCATGGCAAGACCTGGCGTTTCTCGCGGCGGTGCCGGCAGCAACCGTGGTCAACGCCGGCGCGCCCTCGCTCATCGCGCTGGATGCCACCGCCACTCTCACACCCGAGATCCAGGACTACGCATCCCGTTACCGCCCGGATCAGGTCGCTTTGTTAGGCAATGCTCCAATCGACCTTGTTGTCGCCAACCGGCCCTGCCAACGGCTTGCAGCCGGATCGGCAGAGGAGGCCGCATGCAAGTTGAGCGCGACATTCTGGCAATCCTGCCCCACGGCGGTGATCTGTCCGGACGACCATTACGAGTCCGCCTTGGTCGCCTCGGCTCTGGCGGCACGGCTGCGGGCGCCGCTGCTTTTCGCGGTGGCGGATAAATTGTCAGAATCGACCACACGGGAGATCCGGCGGCTACAGGTGCGGGACTTGCTCGTGATCGGCCCCGGCATGGCTGGCGTGCGGGCGGTGCAGGCCGCGGCGCTGCGGGTGACGGCGCTGCCCGGCGCGGGGGAGGTCATGGCCTGGGCGAAATCCCAGCAACTGCCCGTCCGCTATCTGGCCGCGCTGAACCCGCTGGACAGGACGCACACGGTGATCAAAAAACTCTCGCTCGCCGGGGCGCTGCTGGCGGCCGGCCGGGATGGCCTGGTTGCGCCCTTGGCCTTCGCCACCCAATGGAAAATCCCCTTCAGTGGCACCGAACTAACCGGCGAACGCCCGCCCGGTCTGCCACCATCACAGGCGCCACCCAAAACCGGACGCATCACCATGGCGGATCGCGAACTGGGGTTTCTTCTAACTGGAAAGCCGAAGCAAAAAGAACTCCAGGTCTATTTCGACATCAACCGTGACGGTGCCTATCAAGGAGCCGGCGAAGGGCCGTTTGCCTCCGGCGACACCGTGGAACTCCTCGGCAAGCGCCAGGTCATCACCCTCGGCACCAACTGCGGTGCCGGCAAGGCCGACGTCAGACTGACCTGGCCGCCGGTTGAGGATCTTTGCGCTGCGCTGCGCGCTTATTACGCCGCCCTCGGCGCTGCCCCGGAGTTTCTCTGTCTGATAGGATTCCCGGAGGCCGTCCCCCATGCCATCCGCGGCAACCTGGGCGTGGTCGATGAGGTCACCTCCGACCTGCCCTATGCCAATGCGGACGACGACCCCTTCGCCGAAATCTGCGTCGCGCGCGTCGTCGCGGAAAACGCCTCGTTTGCAACCCTGTTTGCCAGCCGGGTGCTCACTTACGCGTCGCTCCTAACCGCCGAGTGGCAGGACCAAGCCTGCCAGGCACAATGGGAAAACACCTACGACAAACTCTTCGAAAACGTCGACTTCAAGGCTCCCTTCCGCCACACCACCGAGCACCTGCAATGGAGCGTCGCGCCGTCCGCTGGCAACAAGGGCAAGCGTGCCTCGACCTTTGACCAGACCTCGCCCCTGGCGCGTTGCGCCATCATCACCCACACCGATCACTCGTGGTGGCACGAACTCGGCAGCACTTTCGGTTGGGACGCCGACACCCTGCTGGCCCCCTGCGTGGTTGAGTCCGGCGGTTGTCTAACGGCCGCCCTCGACCGCGAAGCGGACTACCGCTCGGTGGTCGCGCGGTTGTTGCGCAAGGGCGCCGTCTCGTTCACCGGCAACACCCGCGAAGGCTGTGCCCCGCAGGAACTCCAGCGCATGGAATTCTGGAGCGGAGTGCTCGCCGGACAGGCACTGGGCCAGGCACACCGCCGCTCCATCAACAGTGCCCTGGCGACCGTGTTGGATAAGACAAGGAACAAGCGCGATGCCTATAACTATCAACTGCACATCCGCACCTTGTTTGGTGACCCGGCCTTTACCATGCGCGTGCCGGGGCCGCCGCGCTCGGCACCGGCTCACACCACGATTGACGGCGATTGGGTCACCGTCCATGCACCGGCGCAATGGTGGCCGGTGGACATGTACTTCCCTCCGGACTGGAAGCGGTGGACCGGCAAGAAACTCCATGTGCTGCGGGCTGCGGGAACCTACGCGTTGCGGGAATGGTGCCAACAGCAATATGATCGGGAGGAAACCTGCATCACCGCCGAGTTCACCACCAGGCGCAATGTCGCCCGCATCACACAAGTCCAACAACCGCCATCCCCACTGGGCATCAAGGGCACCTGGCATGCGGACGACAACTCCGATGGCTCCAAGACCTACCGCTGGGTGGTGCGCCTCGCTGACTTCGATCAAATCAACGGACTCATGGTCAACGCGGTGGATCACCTGGATTACAAGATATCCTACAACTGACTCTTACCGCCAATCCGATAACCCAACCTAACAAACTAGCAATGATGAAACGGACCCTCCTCCAGCTCTCAGCGCTGTTATCGCTGTGCGCATCTGCGGCAGCCGACGTGCGCCTGCCGAATCTTTTCAGTGACCACATGGTGCTGCAACGCGACACGGCCATCAAGGTCTGGGGCTGGGCGGCCGCCGGCGAGAAGGTCACCGTCCGGCTCGCAGACAGGGCCGCCTATACCACCGCCAACCCGCTGGGCGAATGGAAAATCGCGCTGCCGGCAATGCCGGCTGGAGGGCCGCACGAACTAACAGTCGTCGGCAATAACACCTTGCACGTCACCGACGTCCTGGTCGGCGAAGTCTGGATCGCTTCCGGCCAGTCCAACATGGAATTCGAGTTGAAGCATGCCATGAACGCGCAACAGGAAATCAAGGCCGCCACTTATCCGAAGCTCCGCCTGTTGTTGGTGCCGCGCACCGCCGCAGGCCTGCCGCTCAATGATATCAAGTCCCGCTGGACGGTCTGCGATCCCAACAACCCGGCCACCGCCGAATTCTCCGCCGTGGCCTACTTTTTCGGCCGCCAGATTCACCAGACGCTCGACGTGCCGGTGGGCATGATCGCGGCATCCCAGGGCGCCACCCAGATTGAAGTGTGGACGGCCCCGGAGGGCCTCGCCGAGGTGCCAGCCCTACAGGCCACGCTGCCCGGCATCACCGCCACCGCCGATGCCGCCCGCCACAAACTCACCTCCAACCTCGACACCCTGGAGGCGGCCATACCACGGGCTCGCGCCGCGCTGGCACAAGGCCGGCCACTGCCGCCGGAACTGACTATGCCCGCCCTGTTGCCGGCCGAGGGCGGCCCGGTTCTTTACAACGGCATGATCTATCCGTTGGTGCCGTTTGCCATCCGCGGCGCACTCTGGTATCAGGGAGAATCCAATTGCGGCGATGGCTCGCGTTACCTTGACAAGATGAAGGCCTTGATCGGCGGCTGGCGCCATGTCTGGCAACAGGGCGCGTTCCCGTTTTATTACGTCCAAATCACTCCTAACAATTATAACGGGGCCCTGCCTTTATTGTTAGAATCGCAGCAGCTCGCGATGGCCATTCCAAACACCGGCATGGCGGCATCCACCGACACCTGCAGCGCCCGCGATAATTTCGGCGGTGGTCATCCGTCTAACAAACAGGAGATCGGCCGGCGCCTGGCACTGTGGGCGCTCGCCAAGGACTACGGACAACATGACCTCGTCCACTGCGGCCCGCAATACAAGGCCATCACCGCCGATGGCAACCGCCTCCGCATCCGTTTCGATGCCGTGGGCGGCGGTTTGGTCACGCGTGACCAACAAGCCCCTGATGGCTTTGAAATCGCCGGTGCCGATGGCAATTTCGTCGAGGCCAAGGCGAAAACCGAGGGGGCGACGGTGGTGCTCAGCAGTGAGCGGGTGGCCACTCCCACCGCCATGCGGTTTGCATGGAAGGATTTGGCGCAACCGAATTTGATGAACCGGGAGGGGCTGCCGGTGTCGGTGTTTCGCGCCACCATCGGACGTTGAACATTGAACATTGAACGTTGAAAAGTTTTGCTCGAGGACTCCTTCGTCAATCCAAACACCTCGTCACATGTCACTCAGCGTCCATGACGTGGCGGCTTACATCCTCAAGAAGCAGGGTGAAATGTCTGCCATGAAGCTTCAGAAGCTCGTTTATTACTCCCAAGCTTGGTCGTTGGTTTGGGACGAAAAGCCGTTGTTTCGCGCCCAGATCGAGGCTTGGGCGAATGGTCCTGTCGTGCGCAGTCTCTATGATAAACACCGCGGCCAGTTCGCAGTGAAGACCTGGCCGAGCGGCGATCTAGCCAAGGTTTCCGGCGCAGCCAGGAAATCCATCGATGCGGTCCTGTCCTTTTATGGCGACAAGACCGGCCAATGGCTCAGCGAGTTGACCCACAAGGAGCGCCCGTGGCTGGATGCCCGCAAGGGGCTCTCCGACGATGACCGCTGCAGCCGGAAAATCTCCCACGCGGCGATGGCGGAATACTACGGCGCACTCTGAGTCACTCCGAAGATGGGCAAAAAGTCCCTAGCAAAAAAAGGTTCCGAAAATCGCGCCAGAGAACCGACCGGTTACAGCGAGGGAACCAAAAATCGCGGTTTTGGTGGAGGGTCATGCCAACCCCGTGTGGAAACTTTCCCACATCGACTGGGACGGGCCGTGGTGCCCTTCCAAATGCAAGGAAAGCGGAGTGCGGGCAATTCTAACACGTCTTGCCGGATTTGAATCCATGACCTGGGTGCAAATCATGTCCAACACGGGCAGCCATACGGTCGGCGCCGAGGGCATCATCAAGAAAGCCCGCCAGCGCTTGACCGAACGCAATCTGGACGAATGGGCGGATCATCTCACCTCCCTTCGCATGAGCGGCAAGGAACGCCTCTGGGGATTCCTCCGTGCAGGCGTCTTCCATGCGCTGTGGTGGGATCCAGAACATGAAGTGTTTCCAGCCAAAAAGCGAAACACGTGAATCCATTGCCGTGCGGCTCGCCGTTTTCTAACGATCCTCGAATTCACCCCGGTAGTTCGCTTTTTCCCGTTGCGTGCCTGATGTGCATTCATACTTCCTGACTCAGGCTTCGGATTTCCGATGATTTGGCAATGAATTCCGGCAAATGACTTGGCACTCTTCAGGACCAACGGTCCGGCAATATGCCAGCCCAGGGCAACGCCCTGGGTAGCGATCAAACCGATGTTATTGAGG
>JBILFE010000258.1:0-5610 GCA_044351705.1 Luteolibacter sp.
TTTGCCGAGCAGTTCATATATATAATTGCTATCGAATTTCGACAAATGCCCGTCGTTGGTGGCGTCGGTCTTGTCCATGCCGTTGAGCGTCCAGGTGCGGGTGGCACTCACGTCGCGCTTTTCGCCGCCAGCGCTGAGGACATCGACCTTGCCGGTGAGGGTGACGGTGAGTTGGGCGAGCCGCTCGGGCACGCTGAGGGTGTGGGTGAGCACGCTGCCCGCGCTGAGCTTGAGGTCCTTGACCTCGCGGGTGGTGGCGATGCCGTCGAGAGTGGTCGAGGTGACGGTGAGTTTCGGCTCGGTGATGAGCGCGGGGTCGAGGTGCGACTCGCCGAGCATCAGTGCGGTGCGCACGGCCAGCGTGGCGTCGCGCCGGCCTAACAATTGCTCGCGCTCGATGTGGAACTGGGCGTCGAGCCGGTACGCTTCGGCGTGGTGCTCGAATTGGGTGAGGGTGGCAAAAGTGCCCGCCGGATCGCTGACCACCAGTTGCCGCATGCCGGGCTGCTTGGTGAATGGCACCACGATGCGCTCGAGTTTTTCATCACGGGTGAACTTGCGGCCGTCGAGCCAGACCACCGCGTCCTTGACCGGCTCGGATTTTTCATCGAGCACCAATAACAAATCGCCACCCGGCCCGGTTTGTTGGATCACCTGCCATTGGCCGACGCGCAGCAGGGCTCGGCTGCTGCGGCCGGTGCCGATGAACTCGATGATCCAGGCACCGCGCTGGCCTTTGAGTTCGGGGAACTTGAAGGTCTGGCGGGTGCGCTTGAACGGGCCGGTGTCAAAGCTGTGGGTCTGCTCGCTGTTAGCAACCAGGCCGTCGAGGTTGAGGTCGGTGTTGAGCTGGCGCTTTTGGGTCAGGAAGAAGTTGAGGGCGTTGAGTTCATAGATCTTGACGATGAGCTTGGGGGTGTTCTTGACGACCACCTCGAATTGCGCGATATCCCCCGGTTGGAAATGCGGCGGATTGGTCGCCGGAAACTCGATGTCCACGCGGTCCTTGAGCGCTTGGAATGCGGTCGGGTCGAGCAGCGAGGCCCAGTGCTCGGCGGTGCCGTGGCCGCCGACGATGAGCGCTTCCGCCAACAGCGGCTTGAGCCAGGAGTTCAACACATAACTCGTATAAGGGGCCATCATCTTTTCCCCGAGGTCGGTGGGGTTGGCCTTGGCGGCTTGGTCGAAGAGGGCGAGGAAATACTCGCGCACCAGCGGCTCGTCGTTAGGGATTGGACGGTGGACAATCAATGCGGCGCTGAGGTCGGCATTCAGGTCACACGGCGGGTCATTCGCCTCGGCGCGCTTTTCCAACCACTTCGGGTTCACATAACCAAACCCACGCGGCAGTTTGAGGTATTCGAGGAAACGGGCCGGATCATACACCCCCTTGATGCGGTCGTGGTCCAAGCGTTTGTAGAGGATTTGTGCCTTGAGCGTGTTGAATGCCGGCGGCAAGGTTTTGGCATAGCCCCACAGCCGCTCCAGCCAGGCCTCGCGCTCGGCGGGGTCAAAGGCGACATCGACGTCGGGCGACGGGGCGAGCTTGCGCAAGCGGGTGTGAACAAAGTTGGAGTTGATGGCAAGGGCCGGGATCGCTTGGACCAAGGCGTCGAGCTGTGCAGGCAGCAGCGCGCGGTGGATGCCGAACTCGCCGAAGCCCTGGGACTCCTGTGTTTTGAGGTCGGCGATGATCAGTTCGGGCAGGTTCGGCACGTCCGGGCGCTGCAGTTTGGATAGAAGCGCCCGGCGTTGTTGCGGGCTGAGTCCGGCTTTATTGCGCACCAGGGATTCGAGGGCGTTTTGCGTCAAACCGCCGAGCGATTGATCGTGGGTGAGTGCCACCCGCTCAAACACGTCGCGGCTCACCAGCTTCGGGTCGAGCGTGGTCGGCAGGTTCGGCTTTTGATCGCGCACCTCCTGCTGGTGGTGGTGGGTCACGCCGAGTTGGCGCTTCAAATAGTCCAACGTTTGTTGGGGTGTGGCATCGTAGTCGAGCAGCGCCTGGCGGTTCTCGATGATGCGGCGGCGCGCGTTCTCGTCAGGGAAGCGCTTGCGCCACTGCCCCATGAACTCGCTGAACTTCGCCCCGTTGCGGCTGCTCTGGTAGTGCAGGCAGTGGAAAAAATAATAGTCCTCGCTGCCGGGCACCAATTCGCCGAGCGCCTTCTCACGGTCGGCGGCCAGGGCAAAGCGCTCGATGAAACCGATCTCATTTTCCGCGTACAGAGCGGGCGGGATAGCGAGGACAACAGTTAGGCCGACTGCGGCAAACACGCTGGACAAGGACGGAGGTAGGTTCATGATCGTGTGGATTGGTTAGGAATGAAAAAAGCCAGCGCCGGCGGGCCACGCCGGCCTGTGACGGGCGGCACGCACGCGCGTTACCCATCATGCAGACACGCGACGGGCTGTTTTCTTGGATATTTGGCAATGAATTAACTTAAACGCAGCGGCCGCAGTGTCGCCATCTCTCATTGCTGAGATGCGATTTGAGCACTTTATGCCAATATGCCAAGGAGAAAGCTCACCGAAAGGTGGCGCACGCTTCCAGCGTGCAGCCTGCCGCATCATGCGGCAGGATCCTCCTCTTCCTTCCTCAATCGTATATGGCCGCATATCGGTCATGGACCTTGCGTGAGATGATTTCAGGCGGCACTTGGAAGTCGTGGATTTGCCAGGTGCGGGCCAGCGCGGCGGCGAGGGCTGCGGCGCGCAGCCGCGAGCGCGGGTCGTCGCAGGCGGCGGCCACTGACCCTTGGTGCAACAAGCCATGGCGCGAGCGCCGTTGGCCGGCACCGGCGAGTTTTTTGCCATCCGCGCCGAGCACATCATGGCCAACCGGGTTGTCAAAACACAGGGCCGCGCCGGTTTGCGCGTCGCCCGCACTCAGGCGCGCGGCGAGTCCCTCAGCCGCGAGCGCGGTGGCCAGCGCCTGATGCATCCGCCGGTAACTTTCCGCACCGCGCAATCTTGCTAGAGAGGTGCCGCCGGGAGCCACCACGGTGTATGTCCAATCCGCGCGGTGATCGACCACGCCGCCGCCGGTCCAGCGCCGCACCCAGGAGACGCCAGGAATGGCGGCCCGCGCCTCCGTTAGATTGCCGAAATACCCGATGCTGGCCCATGCCCCGAGCCAGCCATAGACCCGCAACACAGGAGTGCTTGTGGATTCCAGCAACCATTCGTCCACGGCCATTGCCTCGGGACCGGGGCGCGCCACGGGATCCAGCCACAACAGCAGTTCGTCGAAGGTCACGCGGAGTGTTAGGGAGTCAGCAAGCGGCACTCAATGGCCTTGAGGATGCCGATGCGGCCGGCACCGGTTTTGACGGATGAGACAATGACCTCGGGCAATTCCGACCGCCACTGGGACACTTGGTGTTCGAACAAGGCGATGTTGGCGCGGGTTTTGGCCGGCGTCAGCTTGTCGGACTTGGTGAACACCAGCACATAGGGCAAGCCGCAGCTTTCCAGCCATTCCACGAAATCCAAGTCGATGCGTTGTGGCGGCAGACGCGAGTCGATGAGCACAAACACGGCCGCCAGATTCGCCCGTTGTTCGAGGTAATCCTTGATCAGCACGCTAAAATCGAACTTCCGGTGTTGGGTGACCTTGGCGAAACCGTATCCCGGCAGGTCCACCAGGCACCAGGCGTCATTCATGACAAAGAAGTTGAGCAACTGGGTCTTGCCCGGCACGGCGGACACCTTGGCCAGACCGACCTTGCCGGAGAGTTGGTTGATCAACGACGACTTGCCCACATTGGATCGGCCGACAAAGGCAAACTCCCGCATCGTCCATGCCGGGCAGGCCTGGATCTGCGCCGCACTGAGATGAAACTTGGCCGATTTGACTTTCATGAAAAAAATGGGCCGGCAAAGCACCGTGGCCAACCCGATGTAACCCCACAGGCAACATCCGGCGAGTCCCAACTGCCAGACCCTGTAAAATTGTGCAATGAATGAGCGGCTCAGGCCGGGTCACTCTGCGGGCGGCGGCGTGATGGCCGGGTTGGAGCCCGGTATACGGGGTGACGGCAGGGCTGGCAGGATTTCGCTGGCGCGGTCTTTTTCGAGTTTCTCGATGGCCTTGCGCCAGGCGGGGGTTTGCTCGGGATTGACTTCCACATCGGTCGCGGGACGGGCGGAGCCGGGGATGGTGGTGGTGGCCGCCAGCGCTGGCAGCACATCGCCCGCACGATCTTTCTCAAAGCGTTCCACCGCCTTGCGCCATGCCGGTATCTTGTCGGGATCCACCGCCACGACCGGGCTTACCAACTCGGCCAGCGGCAGTTGGGAGTTTTTGAACTTCACCAGCAGGTTGCGGAATACCATGCGCTCCTGGCTCATGAAGTCACGCCAATTGACATCCTTGAGCAAGGCGGTGCCCGCATCAGTTTCACCGGCGAGAATGCGGGCGGTGCCTTCCAGTGCGCTCAGCATCGTGGGAGACACCGCCTTGCTGTCCCGGAACTTGGGCAGGCACGCGAGGGCCTCCGCCGGCCGCCCGTCTAACATTTCAGCGAGCATCAGCGTGGAATGGTACACCGGCTTGTCCTGCCGCTGGATCAATTTGGTTAGCACGGCGGCGGCCTGACTGGGCGGCAGGGTGCCTTGGATCATTGAGAAATAATAGGCATTGTTGAGCAAATCGGAGTTGAGGGGCTCGAAGCGCAGCAGGGTCCGAAACATCGCCATCAAGTCCTCCGAGCGCCCCTTGGCCACCAGCGAGGCGAACACCGGAAACAAGTCGCTGTAGAGTGGCAGTTGCCCCCAGCCCAAACGCACGGCCGCCACCCACGCATCCTCGGCGGCATCCTTGGCACCCAAATTTGCCGCCATGCGGGCCAATTCAAGACAGCGGTTGCGGGTGGTGTCGTATGCCGCATGGTTCAGCGCCCGCGTCCATGCCGAACTGGCACCGATCGTGTCGTTGTTCTGTTGCGCCAGTTTCGCTTGCACGATTTCAATTTCGACGAGGTCGACCGATGCCGGAGGGGTGGCCAGCGCCGCCACCAACTCGGCGTTCATTTTCAGGTGTAACAAGGCGTTGAGGCGGGCGATGTAGGCATCCGAGCGGGTTTTCGCGGGTTCTTCGAGGATGTGGAGCGCCAACTCGGATTGTTCGTGACGCACCAGCCAGGTGCCGAGCACGCCGGGGTCCACTGCCAGGAAACGTTTGACGGCAGCATCATAAACGCGCGCGGTGAACTCCGGATTGGCCCGGAGCGCCGGGTGCATGCCCAGAAGGTGATGGAGAGTGCTTGCTTTCGGTTGGTCCTTGAGCCACTTCGGTAGATCCGGCAGCGGCTCGCCAGGAGCCAGTCCACCGGGGGTGTCGCCGAGGATGAGCAGTGCCGCCAAGGCGGCTTCGTCGGCCTTGGCGGCTATCAATTCCGCGAAAATCCGGCGGGCTTCCCCCACGCGAGTGGTCTGCGGCCGGCTGCAAAGCGTGCGCAGCAGTTCGAGGTGGACACTGGGTTCGTCCGTCGGGGCGATCACCTCGCGCAAAGACTTCTCGGCGAGGTCGATCTGTCCGCGCTGAATCAGCAACGGCACGATGGCGGCCCGGAACGATGCCTGGTCGCACAATTGGGGCGGCAAACT
>JBILFE010000259.1:0-5598 GCA_044351705.1 Luteolibacter sp.
TCACGGAACCCTGTCATGCCTATGTGGATCACTGGTGGCCGCCGGGACACATCATCGGGTTCGAGCATCTGTTCCATCATGGCGTGGTGGATTTCCTCGATGCCATCGACCGCAAAACCTCGGTTACACCCAACTTCCTCGACGGCGTGAAAGGCATGCAGGTGTTGGAAGCCGGCCTTGCCGCAGCGCAAACCGGTGTCAGGGTGAGCTTGTGAGATCCATGACCTATCCTTTCCAAGGCTGCCCCAACCAGCGCCCGCAATCCAGCCAAGACTAACCAATGACCTCCGTTGAACGTTGCCTCACCGTCATCCGTGGCGGCATTCCCGACCGCGTGCCGGTCTGCCTGCATAATTTCATGGTGGCCGCGCGGGAGGCCGGCACCCCGCTCGAAAAATACCTAACCGATCCGGAGGCGGCCGCGCGGGTGCATATCCAAGCTGTGGAGAAATACGGCCACGACTGCATTCTCATTGATCTGGACACGACCATGCTGGCCGAGGCGATGGGCGCCCGCCGCGATGCCACGCCCAATGAACCGGGGCACTTGGCCGCGCCGGCCATCGACACCCTTGAGGAGGTTGACAAACTGCGCCCGGTGGATCCCCAGCGCGACGGACGCATTCCGGTCCTGCTGGAAGCCGTGCGCATCATGGCACGGGAGCTCGGCGACCGGGTGGCGATCCGCGCCAATGCCGATCAGGGAGCGTTCGCGCTGGCGGCACTGCTGCGCGGCATGCAGGACTTCATGATGGATCTGGCCGCCGAGCCGGATCACCCCGCTATCCGCCAATTGCTCGAAGTTTCCTATCAAAGCCACCTCGCCACGCAACGCGCGCTGATAGACGCGGGCGCTCATTTCACGTCGCTGGGCGACAGTGCGGCGGGACCCGACGTGATTTCCCCGGCCATGTTCGAGCGCTTCGCCCGTCCCTATCAGGAACGTCTGGTGCGCGAACTCAGCGCCGACGGCATCTTCACGGTGATCCATATCTGCGGCAACACCACCACCATCCTCGAACAACTCGCGCAGTATCCGCGCTGCGGGTTTGAGCTCGATTACAAGACCGATCTGCACCGCGCCAAAGCCACCGTGGGGGCCAACCATGTACTTTTCGGTAATGTGGATCCCAGCGGCATCATCGCACGCGGCACCCCGGCGCAAATCCGCGAGACCACCCGCGAGTTGATCGCCGTGTGGAAACCGGGTGGAAATTTCATCCTCAATTCCGGCTGTGCGATTCCAGCCTCAACCCCACCCGAAAATCTCCACGCCTTCATGCAGGCGGCGCGGGATTTCGGGACGTATCCAAACCCGTAAAACCGTCCACATGCTCGAATGAGAGCCCTGAAAAGCCAGCGGACACCGCCTTACAAGATGTTCCAAAAATCCGCTTGAAGGGTTGCATATTGTCAGATAAACTACCGGTATGCAACCTTATCTTCGGGTACTGGCGGGCGAACTACGTCACCTTCTCGACCATTTTCCGGCGGTGGTGCTGACCGGGCCGCGGCAATGCGGCAAGACGACCCTGGCCCATCAGCTTGCGGAATTCATCGGCAAGCCGAGTGTCTATCTGGACCTAGAGAATGCCGCGGACCGGCTGAAACTGACGGATCCCAGTGCGTATCTGGATCCATTGGCGGAGCGACTGGTGGTTCTGGATGAGGTGCAACGGGTGCCGGATCTGTTCCCGCAACTGCGCGGGATCATCGACCGGCGACGGCTGCCGGGGCGCTTTCTGCTACTGGGTTCCGCTTCACCGCTGTTACTGCGGCAGTCGAGCGAGTCGCTTGCGGGACGCCTCGCGCATGTGGAGCTGGCACCGCTCCAGATTGCGGAGGTTGGAGCGGAGCAACGTTCCCGGTTGTGGGTTCGCGGCGGCTTTCCAGACAGTTTTCTAGCGGCCACGGAGGCTGTTTCGTACCGCTGGCGCGAGGAGTTCATCCGCACCTATCTGGAGCGCGATATTCCGCAGCTCGGGTTCCGGGTTCCGGCGGAGTCGCTGCGTCGTCTCTGGAAGATGCTCGCCCATCATCACGGCGGGGTTCTCAACAAGTCACAACTCGGCCAGTCGCTCGACGTAACCCATGCCACCATCGGCCATCACCTCGACATGCTCGCGCAAACCTACATGGTGCGCACCTTGCCGCCGCTCCTTCCCAACCTGAAGAAACGTCTGGTCAAAAGCCCGAAAATCTATGTGCGGGACAGCGGGCTTCTTCACACATTGTTGGGATTGGAAACCGAGGACGACCTGCGCGGTCACCCGGTCTTCGGCGCATCCTGGGAGGGCTTCGCTCTAGAACAAGTCATCCAGGCCTATCCGGGATGGAAGGCGAGCCATTACCGCACCGCAACCGGTGTGGAGCTTGACCTTGTGCTCGAGAAGGGATCGCGGCGGCTCGCGTTTGAATTCAAAGCGTCATCAGCCCCCGCCGTCACCCGAGGTTTTCACCAGGCCATCGAAGACCTCCGCCCGCAGCGCACCTGCATCGTGGCACCCGTGGACTCATCCTATCCCATCGGGAGATCGATCCTGGTCTGTTCTCCAGGGGCATTGCCTGGACCGTGAAGCCGGCGCGCCACTGGGGATGGGGAAAAGCAACAACGGGGCGCCCGCTGTTAGGCCGGCCTGATCGTGTTGCGCCAGCCCGTAATAAGTCAGGGCAATCATGTGCTGGATCATGATTCATTGGCGCAACGACTCACCGAGCGCCGCTTGCGACCTTGCCACTTGGTGCGATTCCCGCCCGCGCCCTGAGCCAGCCTTCGTGCAGGATAGAGAGCGGATTGGCTAGAATCCTGGCAAAACCAAGGGCGCAGGCAGAATGGCATTGGGTGCCGCAGTCCGGCTGCGGGCCGAACCGGTCGCAACCGGCCCGGCGGAGCCGGTGCAGGCCCGGCTCATCTAACAAATTACCGGCAGGGTGGCCCAGCTCAAGACATGGATAGAACACTTCGCCGGTGGGGCCCACCACCAGCATGGTGAACGGACGGCAACTGAATTTTTTCAAATCCCGTAGATACTCCAGATAATCCACCGTACCTTGGATGCGTGCCCCCTGTTGTTTCGCGGCGATGAGAAAATCAAAAAACTCGCGGTACTCGCGGTTGTATTCCAGCGCAGGGTGGGCCTTGACGCCGACCAATTGCGGGCACACCGCCAGGCGGAAGCCCCGCTCCCTGGCGAACTGATAGACATCGCGCAAATCCGCAAGGTTGTCCGGCGTTGCCACGCTGGAGATGACAATTTGGTAGTTGCGTCCGGGGTGGCTCGCGGCACGTTCGATATTTTCCAGGATGCGCTGGTGGGTGCCGGCATGACCATACTCCTTGTCCGCCTTGGCGGAATCCAGGGTCTGCAAACTCACCACCAACTCGGTGACACAACGGTCCACTGCGGGCAGCGCTTGATCGAGGTGGTAGCCATTGGTGGTCAGGATCACACCGCGGAATCGCAGCCCAGGCAAGCGGTTCAGGATTTCGGAATAATCTGGATGTTGCAGCGGTTCGCCGCCGGTGATGACCAGATATTCGCAATGCCGGCGGATGACCCCGAACAAATCCAGCACCTGCGCGGCCGGCAGCACCGGCGACCGTAAGCGGTAATAGGGCGTGCCCGATCCATCGCTGCAATACGGGCAACGGAAATCACAGGCATACGTCAGGTAATACACGCTGAGAACGGGTCTCCAACTGTTAGATCGCGGCCGGAGCAAATGCGAAAGATAGGTGCATGTGGCGTTCATGACGGGACGAAGTGGAATGCGAGTCATACTCGGCGCTTCGCAAGAGAGTTCTATGATCGGATCGCCCCCGGGTCAATCGGTTCAACCCGCGGCAACTCATTTGCTCCAAAGTTTTCCTTGGACTGGCGGCCAATCCGGACTAGCTTGGCCACGCCGCTCCCCGGACGGTCGCAGTCGCGTGCAAGCGCGGTTGAGGAAAGTCCGGACACCATAGGGCAACGCGCCTTGTGAAAGCAAGGAACGGCAGTCGCAAGGCTGCCGGATGGAAAGTGCAACAGAAAGCATACCGCCGATGGCCTGCAAGGGCACAGGTAAGGGTGAAAGGGTGGAGTAAGAGCCCACCGCGCCACGGGTAACCAAGGCGGCACGGCAAACCCCGCGTGGTGCAAGACAGAACAGGAGAAGGGCGGCCCGCCCGTTACTCTCCGGGTATTAGTCGCATCCCGCGCCAGCGGGGCGCTCCGCTCCGGCGGAGTGAGAGAAATGACCGTCCAACCCCGCACCCGCGGGGCGGACAAAATCCGGCTTACAGGGGAGCGGCACTCATCTTGTTTGGCCCACCCGCCATGCCGCTGAAGCACGCCATTGCCCGATGCTTCACCCGAAGTATTTCTGCAACTTCTCCTTGCTCATGGGGTTGATCCCGCCGAGCCTGACACCTATGACGGCGATTTCGCCTGACCGACGCCACAGAAAAAAATTATGCTTGAAACGGTCCAAACCGCCGGATAGTATCTCTTTCCGTAAACTCTACAAGCCCTAAACAATGAGCGATTCTAACTCCACTGCTGGATTTGAGGCACCAGACCCTTCCAGTCTCGCCTCACTTTTTCCGGGATACAAAGTTGAGTATCTCATTGCCACCGGTGGCATGGGCGCGGTCTACAAGGCCATTCAACTTTCCCTAGACCGCCCCGTGGCCATCAAGATCCTGCCGCGTGAGTTTGGCGAGGATGAATCGTTCCGGGCGAGTTTTGAAGCGGAGGCCAAGGCCATGGCCCGCCTCAATCATCCCAACCTCATCGGGGTCTATGACTTCGGCAAGGTCGATGGCATGCTTTTCATCATCATGGAGTTTGTGCCAGGGCAGACGCTCTACCACTCGGCCAATGGCATCGCCATCGCCGAGGATGCCACGGCACGCATCGTCACCGCCGTGTGTCTGGGACTCGCCCATGCCCACGAACATGGCATCCTCCATCGCGACATCAAACCGAGCAATATTCTCCTCGATCAGGAAGCCCACCCCAAAATCGGCGATTTCGGCCTGGCCCGTCCCATTGGTGCAGCCGTGAAGGATGGCGAATCCATCTTCGGCACTCCCCACTACACGGCTCCGGAGGTGCTGAAGTTACCCAATTCCGTGGACGCCCGCGCCGACATCTTTTCCGTCGGGGTGGTCCTTCATGAAATGCTCACCGGATGCCTGCCAGCGGCAGATCCGCGCCCCCCCTCGGTGATCTGTGCTTGTGATTACCGCTTTGATACCATTATCCGCCGCGCCACCCATCCATCGCCGCACCTCCGCTATGCAAGTGCCGCGGAGATGGCCAAAGACATCAGTGCCATCACCGCCTCGCCGGGGCCTGCGCACCTCAGGCTGCACACCACCGCGCCAGCCACCAACCGCCTCGCAATCGCCCGCAAAACCACCCCGCCACCAGCGGATTCATCTAACACAGTGCTCATCGTGGCGGCGTCGAGCGTGGCCGCCGCCATCATTCTCGCCCTCTTCATCGTTCTGAAAAAACCGGCGACCTCGACCGCCGACACGCTGCCCCCCCCGTCCCCGCCACCCGTGCCGGTGGCGACTCCCAAACCAAATACGGAGACACACCCCACCCC